>DATNQB010000045.1 GCA_036702875.1 Oculatellaceae cyanobacterium
TTAGATATTTTTCTTTCATGCACTAAAGATGTTTGCGAGTTAATGAGATTAAAGCCAAATAAAAGCTTAAATTTTTACAGAGGTTTAAAAGCTGCATCCCTTATTCAGTCTTGTCTTTGACGGGGTTGTCACCCCGTCAACGCTGTCACCTCAACGGCATGGCAATGAAACAAGGGCATCCTGCCTATGTTACGGCGGTTAGTCAAACTGACGTTGCTGATGGTTGGCGCGATCGCAGGCAAAGTGGAGGCTGTATTATTGATGTTGAAAGTAAAGAAGTGATAGTTTCTGGACTTTCTATGCCACATTCGCCTCGGTGGTATCGAAACCAGTTGTGGGTATTAAATTCTGGCACTGGTTACTTTGGAACGATTGACATCAAAAGTGGTAAGTTTCAACCCATAACCTTTTGCCCTGGCTATTTGCGGGGACTATCATTTATCAATGATTTTGCCATAGTAGGGTTATCAAGACCGCGACATAATAAAACCTTCTCTGGTTTAGCTTTAGATGACAACCTGGCAGCCAAAGATGCAGAGGCGCGTTGCGGGTTGCAAATCATCGATCTGCGAACTGGGGATATTGTTCACTGGCTACGGATTGAGGGTATTGTTGAGGAACTTTATGATGTCGTAGTGCTACCAGAAGTGCGTCGCCCAATGGCTGTAGGATTCAAATCTGATGAGATCCGCCGCACGATTACAATTGGTTCTGTTTAAGACAGATTTGGCGTTGAGAATTTAAGCACCGAAAGCCTGAAACCTAGAACCAAAATAGTCCCTCGAATTTATCGGGGGACTATTCAAAGTCTCCAAAAATTAAGTTTTGATGACTCGGATAAACCTAGCTGATAGTGCGTGTAATATCAGTATCGACAAGTAGGGTGGAGTTACCTACTGTATAACTTTGATAGTCATTACCGCCGATAGTAGTAGTATTGCCAGCCATCCAACCTTGACTAGAAGACGTAACCGTATCGCCAGCATTACCCATGACAAGTAACTGATTACTTAAATCTGATAAATGCTGCAAGTCCAAAACAGTGAAAGTGAGGCTATTATCGCCCGTTCCAGTAATATCTATCTGCTCTATGCCCATAATCTTATTATTAGCAATAGCAGTCAAATCCAAACCTATCCCAGCACCATCAACACGCAAAGTATCGTTACCTGTGCCGCCATTGATGCGATTAAAGGTAGTATCGGATATCCCCAAAATATCGTCACCAGCACCGCCATAAAGGACATCAGCGCCCCCGGCACCAGTGAGGATATCATTACCCATGCCAGCAATTAACACATCACTTGCGGACATACCTGTGAGAGTGTCAACACCCGCAGTTCCCTGTTGGGTAACAGCACCAGTTAAATTGCTACCGTAGATGACATAGCTTTTGCCAGCTTGAGTTACCCCAGCAGGGTCAGCTTCGGGTGCCCCAACAATGAGATCATCAAAACCATCGCCATTGACATCGCCCGCACTGCTAACACTTATGCCTGAATAGTCATCTATTGCAGTACCGTTAATCACAAACCCACCAATACCCGCTTCCACATCAATTAGGTTCACGGGGGTAGTATTAGCAGATTTCCCAAATACTACATAAGACTTGCCAGCGTACTCTAGCCCAGCAGGGTCAGCATAAACTGCCCCAACAATGAGATCATCAATCCCATCGCCATTGACATCGCCGGCACTGCTAACACTTCTGCCTGAATAGTCAGAACTTGCACTACCGTTAATCACAAACCCGCCAGTACCCGCCTCCACATCACTTAAGTTCACGGCGGTAGTATCAGACTTCCCAAATACTACATAAGACTTGCCAGCATCAGTTCCCCCAGCAGGGTCAGCACGGAATGCCCCGATAATTACATCATCAATCCCATCGCCATTGACATCGCCGGCACTGCTAACACTGAAGCCTGACAAGTCAGAACTTGCACTACCGTTAATCACAAACCCGCCAGTACCCGCCTCCACATCACTGAGGTTCACGGTGGTAGTATCAGACTTCCCAAATACTACATAAGACTTGCCAGCGCGGCTTACCCCAGCCGGGTCAGCACCGTATGCCCCGACAATTACATCATCAATCCCATCGCCATTGACATCGCCGGCACTGCTAACACTGAAGCCTGACACGTCATAACTTGCAGTACCGTTAATCACAAACCCGCCAGTACCCGCCTCCACATCACTTAGGTTCACGGCGGTAGTATCAGACTTCCCAAATACTACATAAGACTTGCCAGCGCGGCTTACCCCAGCCGGGTCAGCATAAAATGCCCCGATAATTACATCATCAATCCCATCGCCATTGACATCGCCGGCACTGCTAACACTTCTGCCTGACCTGTCATCACTTGCAGTACCGTTAATCACAAACCCGCCAGTACCCGCCTCCACATCACTGAGGTTCACGGCGGTAGTATCAGACTTCCCAAATACTACATAAGACTTGCCAGCGTAGTTGACCCCAGCCGGGTCAGCACGGGATGCCCCGATAATTACATCATCAATCCCATCGCCATTGACATCGCCGACACTGCTAACACTTACGCCTGAAACGTCATTAATTGCAGAACCGTTAATCACAAACCCGCCAGTACCTGCCTCCACTTCACTGAGGTTCACGGCGGTAGTATCAGACTTCCCAAATACTACATAAGACTTGCCAGCATCAGTTCTCCCAGCAGGGTCAGCACGGAGTGCCCCGATAATTACATCATCAATCCCATCGCCATTGACATCGCCGGCACTGCTAACACTGAAGCCTGAAAAGTCACGAAGTGCAGAACCGTTAATCACAAACCCGCCAGTACCCGCCTCCACATCACTGAGATTTACAGATGCTAGCGCAAGAGTTCGGGTAATATCAGTATCGACAAGCAGGGTGGAGTTACCCAGAGTATAGCTTTGGTATAAATCACTGCCGATAGTAGTAGTACTGCCAGCCATCCAACCTTGACTAGAAGACGTAACCGTATCGCCAGCATTACCCATGACAAGTAACTGATTACTTAAATCTGATAAATGCTGCAAGTCCAAAACACTGAAATTGAGGCTATTATTACCCGTCCCAGTAATATCGATCTGCTCTATGCCCATAATCTTATTATTAGCAATGGCAGTCAAATCCAAACTTATCCCAGTACCATCAACACGCAAAGTATCAGTACCTGTGCCGCCATTGATGCGCTTAAAGGTAGTATCGGATATCCCCAAAATATCGTCACCAGCAGCGCCATAAAGGACATCAGCGCCACCAGCACCAGTGAGGATATCATTACCCATGCCAGCAATTAACACATCACTTGCGGACATACCTGTGAGAGTGTCAACACCCGCAGTTCCCTCTTGGGTAACAGCGCCAGTTAAGTTGCTACCGTAGATGACATAGCTTTTACCAGCGCTGCTTACCCCAGCAGGGTCAGCACCGTTTGCCCCGATAATTACATCATCAAAACCATCGCCATTGACATCGCCGGCACTGCTAACACTTCTGCCTGAAAAGTCATCACTTGCAGTACCGTTAATCACAAACCCGCCAGTCCCCGCCTCCACATTACTTAGGTTCACGGCGGTAGTATCAGACTTCCCAAATACTACATAAGACTTGCCAGCATCAGTTCCCCCAGCAGGGTCAGCACCGAATGCCCCGATAATTACATCATCAATCCCATCGCCATTGACATCGCCGGCACTGCTAACACTTCTGCCTGAATTGTCATCTATTGCAGTACCGTTAATCACAAACCCGCCAGTACCCGCCTCCACTTCACTTAGGTTCACGGCGGTATTATTATCCGATTTCCCAAATACTACATAAGACTTGCCAGCATCAGTTTGCCCAGCAGGGTCAGCACCGAATGCCCCGATAATTACATCATCAATCCCATCGCCATTGACATCGCCGGCACTGCTAACACTTCTGCCTGAAAAGTCACCGCTTGCAGAACCGTTAATCACAAACCCGCCAGTACCCGCCTCCACAGCACTGAGGTTCACGGCGCTATTATTATCCGATTTCCCAAATACTACATAAGACTTGCCAGCATCAGTTTGCCCACCAGGGTCAGCAGTGTATGCCCCGATAATTACATCATCAATCCCATCGCCATTGACATCGCCAGCACTGCTAACGCTGAACCCTGAAAAGTCATTACTTTCAGAACCGTTAATCACAAACCCGCCAGTACCAGCCTCCACTTCACTTAGGTTCACGGCGCTATTATTAGCAGATTTCCCAAATACTACATAAGACTTGCCAGCGCTGCTTACCCCAGCAGGGTCAGCACCAAATGCCCCGATAATGAGATCATCAATCCCATCGCCATTGACATCTCCTGCACTGCTAACACTTACGCCTGAAAAGTCGCCAATTGCAGAACCGTTAATTACAAACCCGCCAGTCCCCGCCTCCACATCACTTAGGTTCACGGCGCTATTATTAGCAGATTTCCCAAATACTACATAAGACTTGCCAGCGTTACTTAACCCAGCAGGGTCAGCACGGTATGCCCCGACAATGAGATCATCAATCCCATCGCCATTGACATCGCCAGCACTGCTAACACTGAAGCCTGACCTGTCAAAACTTGCAAAACCGTTAATCACAAACCCGCCAGTACCCGCTTCCACATCACTGAGATTTACAGGTGGTATCCCACCAAAATTAAAGTCTTGACTCGTCAGAGTCAGTCCGGTTACATTCTCCACAATCCCCAGCAACTCATCTGGTTCACTTCCTGGCTTATCTACATAAATCCCAGTACCCGCAGGTAAATCACCTGTAGTTGCATTCAACAGATAATTACTAGCTGCGCCTGTGAGTCGAATTGTATCCGTACCAGTCACAAAATCCTTGATTAAGGCATAATCTGCTGTCCCACCACTCGCCACATCGCCATCGTCATAGAACGCTGCAATATCATTCGCCAGCACGAACAAGTCCTTGCCAGTTCCCCCAGTCAGGATATCTAATTGTCCTGGTGTTAAATTGCTACCGACGAGGATATCATCGCCATCTCCACCATCCAGGCTGTCGTTCCCCACACTTCCACTCAGGGTGTCATTATCGATACCGCCCAGTAACGTATCATCACCAGTCCCACCATTGAGACTGTCGTTGCCCACACTTCCACTGAGGGTGTCATTACCGATACCACCACTTAAGTTATCCTCGCCATCTCCACCATCAAGACTGTCGTTGCCTCCTGCACCATTGAGGCTGTCATTACCTATACCACCACCTAACGTATCATCCCCATCCCCACCATTAAGATTGTCATTACCTCCTGCACCCTCAATGGTATTGTTGAGGGTATTTCCAGATATGATGTTATCTTGCTCATTACCTGTGCCAGTGATGGCGCTGCCGATGAGGAGTAGGTTTTCTATATTCGTACTCAGTGTCCAATCTACGCTAGCACTGACTTTATCTCTGCCATTTTGGGCGTTTTCTGTGGTGATGTCATTAATACTGTCAACGACGTAAAAATCATCTCCATCCCCGCCACTCATGCTGTCGTTGCCTTCTGCACCTTTAAGATAATCATTGCCATTACCACCATCAATGGTATCGTTTCCGCCTTCACCATTAATGGTATCGTTACCATCAGACCCCGCTAGTCTGTTGTTAGCTGTTGTGCCTGTAATCGTATTATCCAGTTCGTTGCCATTGCCAATGATGGCACTGCCACTAAGGGTGAGCTTTTCGGTATTGCTATTGAGTGTCCAATCAATTGTGGCGTTAACTGTATCTATCCCGCCAGTAGCTTCGGTTTCACTGACGACATCGGCAATGTTGTCTACTATATATGTATCGTTGCCATGGCCACCAATTAGCCTATCTGTACCAACCCCACCATCAATGGTATCGTTGCCTTCTCCTCCATTGAGGCTGTCGTTGCCTTCTCCTCCACGTAAGTAATCTTTCCCACCACCACCGACAAGATTATTGTTGCCACTATTGCCTGTGATGACGTTGTCTTGCTCATTACCTGTGGCGTTGATATTATTGCTGCCTGTTAAATAAAGCTTTTCCAGAAAATTGCCGAGCGTCCAATCTACGCTAGATTTAACGATATCTATCCCGCCACTGGCTTCGGTTTCGCTGACGATATCGGCAAGGTTGTCTACTATATATGTATCGTTACCGTTGCCACCAATGAGGCTATCTATGCCAATCCCACCATCTAGGTAATCGTTGCCATCTCCTCCATTGAGGGTGTCGTCTCCCCCTAACCCTTGCAGGGTATCGTTATTACTTGTTCCTGGCAAATTGTTGTTGCCAGTATTACCTTTGATCACCGCCATTATAAATATCCTTTTTATAAGAAATTAAGCTCAGTTCAGTATCAAGCAAGTTTGCTACGAGCGCTCTGTTGTAGCGGAAGCCTCTGCAAAAATCTCTCAATGCTGTTGTTGATGTTGATAACTTGATCGGGACTTACACAGTTAATCTATATGTAGCGGGTAGGGTGCGTTAGGCTACACTAACACACCCTACAGATAGAGGCTTGGCGTAAGTCCTGTTGATATTACTTATGGCAGAGATATTTATCCTACTTGTATAGGAGCTTAACACTTAATGCGGTGTGATTGTTAGATTGATGCGTATTCCCAATATTGAAAAAATTAAAACACTACCAGTGGCTATCTAATAGTGTCACTCAATTTACACATTAAGGAAAAAAAGTATTGCAAGAATTCCCTTGTTCTGATGTATAAGTGTGTATTCTATCTAACCGCTTCAGTTGCTTTTATTACCGTTAGTTTATGTGCTAATTTCTTCTTACTGAAAACACCTATTCCAATAAATAATCAGATTTTTTTAACTACTCAAGATAGCATTACGAATAGCTTGGGCGGTTGCTGGTGCAAGCAATACACCATTGCGATAGTGACCAGTTGCTAAAAGAACATTGCTGTAACCAGGGAGATGACCAATAACAGGTGCAGGACGTGCTTCTGGACGGGGACGTAAACCAGACCAAGATTTAAGAACATTAGCTTGGGCTAAGTCTGGACAAAATGCGATCGCCTGTTGCATAACTTGATCTAGTAATCCTGTATCAGCCACAATCTCACCGTCATTAGAGAAAAACTCTACTGTCGCGCCTACCCAGTATTCCCCTTTACTCAACGGTACAATGTGGACATCATTACCTGTAATTACAGGCTGAAAATTAGCATCACCCAATGGTTTTTTTATACGCAAATGTAAAGCTTGTCCTAAAACAGGTCGAATATCAACAGCTTGTTGTAAAGATGCTGTTAGAGGTGTTGAACCCAAACCTGCTGCTACGACAAACCAATCAGCAGCTAAATTTCCTGTTATTGTTTGAATCTCTCGGCAAACATCAATATCTAAATTTTCCGACTTGCCAGATTTAAAATTATCAACTTTCACACCAAATTGAAAGTTAACACCGTTATGTTTAGCCGCGTCAACTAAAGCATTTGTCAGCGCAGTTGGATCAAGTTGTCGATCTTGAGGAGAATAAACACCCGCGATAATGTTGTTACTACTAAGTTGCGGACATTGTAATAGTAATTGCGAACTATCCCAAATGTCTAAATTCCAGCCTTGAGATTGACGAATTTCTATTAGTTTTTCCCACTTGGATAAATCTTCTCCTTCAAAACACAGCTTAAGAATACCTTGGCGATTAAATGGAATTTGATATCCTGTAATTGCTTCTAATTCTGGAATTAAAGTTTCATAGCGTTGGATGCTAGATTGCCGCATCCGCCACGCATTACCTTTAATTTTATGACTAATAACACCCATCAAAACCCCTAGCGCAGCACCAGTTGCTCCCTGCGCGGGTGGTTGTTGATCGATAACTGTAATTGATAAATTTGGAACTAAACTAAGTTCGTATGCGATCGCAGCACCAACTACACCACATCCAATAATTACAACTCGACTCATAAGTAGCTCCACGTTATAAAAATATCAAATAAAAATTTCCCCCTCCCTGTTGACGGGGAGGGGGCAGGGGGTGGGGTTTGATGTTTGCTAATCCCTAACTGCTAAGTTTTATGCTTTGGGAATTTGATTTAAAAACGCATCAAAATCCTTGATCAGTTCTGCATAGTTGCGGATAGCTTGGGTATAACTGCCTATTTGTGCAGATTCATCAATTTTAACGAAGTGACCAAACACATCTTTGCTAGTTTCTAGAGCAGCTTTTTGAGCATCAGGCATAAGTTGGCGTGCTAAAGCACTCATGCGAGCGCGAATGTCACCTAATGGGCCATGAATGAAAGACTCAACATTATTCCAGTCGCGGTTTTCAATCATTGTTGCTAGCTCTGGAAGGCGATCGCGCAAAGCAGTAATTCCTTGAGCATATTGTTGAATTTGCTCAGTTTGAGCAGATGTATAGGTTTTTGCCTTTACATCTGTGGGACTACTACAACTAACTACAAATGTTGCTACAAATGCCAGAATCAACGCCAGAATTGATCTATAACGTGCCATCATCTTAATTTATTGAATCCGTTAATTATTTTGTCGGTTTTATTTTAATTGACATCCTACCCCGCTAACTGCATTGCAGCATTATTGCTAATTCTCACAATTACCAAAATTTTCTGGCGTGGTAGCTTAAACTACCTGACGGCGGAGAAAATACACAAGTGCATCACTTACTTGTGCTGACCAATGATCTTGCGGGTAATGCCCACCTTCTTCTAGTTTAATCAGTTCTACCTGCTTGAGGGAATTGGCAAGATATTCAGCTTCTGTCAAGGGCAACCAGGGATCTTTTATACCCCAAATAAGTTGGGTAGGAATAGTCCATTCGTTTAAACTTGATGCGATTTCTGCCATTGACTGCTTTAATTGCAGATTTTGTACCGTTGCAAACAGACTGCGCCCAGCATCAGAACTTTTTAGGAAAGGACGGCGATAAACATCCAAATCGGCATCTGATACCCGATAACCACTGCCACCCTCTAATGTTCTGTCAACTAACAGAGGGTCTTGTGTGAGCATCTCACCTACTAAAGGTATACCTAGCTGTTTGATTTTCCAAGGTAACTTTGCTGACGGCGATACAGGAGCATTCAAAATGGTTAAGCGTTCAATTTGATTAGGATAACGTAAGGCATATTGGATACCAACAGAGCCTAAAAATCCCTGAACAACTAGGAAAAACCGCTCAATTTCTAAAGCTTGAATAAACTCTGCTAAAGCATTAATAAAGGCATCCGGTGTATAAGCAAAGTCTCGGCGGTCTGGTTTTGCTGATAAGCCAAAACCTATCCAATCAGGTGCGATCGCTCTAAACCCTTTCTCAGCTATAGCAGGCATAACCGCACTCCAACTGTAACTACTAGAAGGCAAACCGTGAAGTAGCAGCACGGGTAGCTTTCCATTATCAGTAATCGGGTTTTCTTCCCGATAAAACCATTCAAGTGAACCAACTTTGATTGAATGCTTCGTGGTTGACACGCTCTAAATCCTGCATATTTCCTAGTTGCAAAGAGCTTACAGCCCAACGGGATTCCTAAGCAAGCAGAAACACTTTTCTCTCACCAAGGCATGATGCTATCAGCTTGCGAAATCAGCAACATACTGATATATTTAAGCCCCAATATCCATCGACTCAACCAGCAAAACGAATTGGCTAAAACAACTCAGGAGTTTTGCGCGTGAACGCAGCCGAACAAGCTACGAATATCGAATATGCTACTAAGATTGCCGCCGTTGTCAATCTGTTTAAGTCTGAGTTTCCCGATGCTAAGGTAGATTTAAAGCCTTGGGTAAATGACCCGGATACACGCGAACTTGTTGATCCAGATTCAATTGATATCGGCTTTCACTTCCCTGGCTGGAGTAAACGCTTCCAAAGCCGCAGCATTTTAGTCCAAATTCGGTTTTATGAAGATCCTTTAGATGCTGCTCATCGGATTATTGGTGTTGAAGCAGCAGGATTTGATCATCGTGGTAAACAGTGGCGACTTTCTACAGTTGAGCAGTGGCGTTTTGAAGGAGCATCTCAGCCTATTTCTGAAGTCGGCGAACAACTCAAGCACTTTTGCAGGCAGGTTTTTGAGTTGTTCAACCCTACTAATTAACCAATAGACATCTCCTCTGGTACAAATGTAGAGACTTTGACTGGGGTCATTGTTAATTGGTAATTGTTAATTGTTAATTGAACAACTACCACTTTGACATCCCCCAACAGGGAAAGCCGAGTGATATGTAGTTGCACGTTTTCCAAACAAGGTGTAGCGGTTGTCACGAATTTGTTCATAAGCGCGATCGCCCAACCATTTCAACCCAGGTACAGCCCGATAAGCATCTACAATCACATTAGCAACAGGTAACAAGCGTGCAATCTCTTCGGCTGCGTCACTACCTTGCCATCTGTTTTTCGGTGTATTCGCATCAATCAAAATCATACCCAGTTCACAGTCTTGCTGAGTAATTCCAAAACTATTTAAAGCTTCCCGATTCTGCATTGGAAGATACTCAAACAGGTTGCCCCTATCTAAAATCTCCAACTGCTGAACTAAATTTACACAAAGATTACAGTTACCGTCGTAAATAACGTAATAATTCATAGTTGCTGTGATACCAATTATTAATGACTTATGATCAAAAAACGACCTAAAACCATCACTAAAATGAGAGAAATAGATTTTTTTATCCCATTTAAATTTTACAGTATCCTTTCGGTAAGTATCTAACTTTCAAGTAGGTACTTTACATCAAAGCTATATAGACATTAAACTAAAAATTAATAGATCAAAGAAGCTTAGACCAGGATTAAAAGGAATTAATAATTGTTTATGGCTAAGTACAGTAATGAAAGTTGTTAGACTAAACAACTAAATATACACTAGCTAAAAAATTGTAGAGAGGTATATAAAATGAATCAAATTCAAACAATTGAAATACGCAAAGCTGATCAGCGTGGACATTTCCAAATTGGTTGGTTAAATACCTACCATACCTTTTCATTCGGTAATTATTATGATCCCAAACACATGGGATTTCGAGCTTTACGAGTAATAAACGACGATCGCGTTGCACCAGGCGGTGGTTTCGATACACATGGTCATCGCGATATGGAAATTATTACTTATGTACTAGAGGGAGCTTTAGAGCATCGGGACAGCTTAGGTACAGGTGCTGTAATTTATCCAGGCGATGCACAGCGAATGACCGCAGGAACAGGAATTCGACACAGCGAATTTAATCACTCACAAACTGAAGCAGTACACCTTTTGCAAATTTGGATTCTCCCAGAACAACAAGGATTGCCACCAAGCTATGAACAGAAATCAATCCCCTTAGAGGAAAAGCGTGGCAAATTGCGGTTAATTGCGGCTAGAAATGGCGGTGAGGGTGTTGTTACAGTTCATCAGGATATGGAGTTGTATGCTTCTGTTTTAGAACCAGGCGATCGCATCTCTTATGACCTCAAATCAAATCGTTACGCTTGGTTACAAATAGCCCAAGGTGGTGCAACCTTAAACGGTCATACTCTCACAGAAGGGGATGGTGCAGCTATTAGTGGAGAAGAAAAGCTAGAAATCAGTACAGAGGTAGGAGGAGAAATATTACTATTTGATTTAGCTTGATCAAGTCCTCACTATTGCTGGGTTAGGTCTACTAAAGTTAACCAAAACAATCAGTAATCTTTGATGAAAATTTTAATTGTTTACTACTCCATGTATGGTCACGTTCTGCAACTAGCAAAAGCAGTTGCAGAAGGAGCCAAATCAGTTACAGGAGCAGAAGTTTTACTGCGGCGTGTGGAGGAGTTTGATGTTGTTAATAAAGCAATTGACGAAAACGATTTTGCCCGTCAAATACGAGAGCAACAGCAAGACATTCCCGTTTGTACACTTGATGATTTACGTGCAGCCGATGCTGTAATATTTGGTAGCCCGACACGCTACGGTAATATGGCTGCTCAAATGAAGCAATTAATTGACACCACAAGTAGCTTATGGCTCAAAGGTGAAATGGAAGGCAAGCCAGGAGCCGTTTTTACCTCCACAGCCTCAACACATGGTGGACAAGAAACAACGCTACTCACCATGATGGTGCCACTATTGCACTTGGGAATGCTGATTGTAGGCGTACCGTACTCTGTCCCAGGTATGATTCATACTGAAGGACGCGGCGGAACACCTTATGGAGCGAGTACCGTTGCTGGCGGGATGGGCGAGTTACAACCACCTGCGGAAGATTTAGAAATTGCACGAGCATTAGGTCATCGCGTAGCTGACGTGACTGCAAAGTTGCGGGGTAGTTAATTTTAGGCTATTCAAGACAGATTAGCTGTCTAAAATGGTAAGGTGCGATCGCCACACCAAAAAACTAACTATCTCAAATTAAAAAATATCAAACCAAAATTATGCCCCCTCCTGTATCCCCGTTTTCTTATAGGGAATCAGGGTGGGGTTCTACATTTTAATGATTTACTTAGTTGCCCTATTACCGTTAGCTGCACACTTAAGCCACCATTATCAACAACCCTAACTAATTTAGAATTAATTAAGTTATAGCTGTAACCAGATAGGTTAGGACATTTGATATTCTAAAACCCTGACTAAAAAAGGCTTTTGGGGGCGACCACGCCGCTAGAGCGGCTGGTCTATAAGGCTTATAGCTCTCAAGCCCCTTTGATAAAATGACTTTTTATTCGCAATAAGGTTGAGCATTTCCTCTACCCATAACTGACACTCATGAAAACCAACCA
>DATNQB010000046.1 GCA_036702875.1 Oculatellaceae cyanobacterium
ATTTACTGAGGCTTTATCAGCTTTTAGAACAGCTATATCTTATCGTTTTGTTAGCTGGCTTCAAGAAAACATTGACGTATTCGCCTTACACCTGGCTAATTTAGGGCTTGTTTGGGCTTGAACGAAGTTCAAGTCCCGTTAGAACAGGACTTACGCGGAGACACTAAATGCAGGGGCAGGCACAGGGGGATTGCCCCTACAGGTGATCCTCACGAAAATCCTTTTGTGATGGCGCTACCAGTTCCCTGAAACATTATCCACGACAAGAAAAAGTTAGAAATAAAAATCATAAGTAGAGATGTCACCACAGCAGCAGTTGTAGATTGACCAACTCCCTTTGCTCCTCCTGTAGTTGTTAAGCCCCAACTACAACCAATTACAGAAATGAGTGAGCCAAAGAAAAATGCCTTAATTACGGCACTAAATAAATCCCAAGTGTCTAAAAAGTTACGTGCAGAATCTAGAAATGTCTTTTGTGAAAGATCGTATAAATTGGTAGCAATAAAAACTCCTCCACTCATGCCGATAATGATTGACAAAATAGTTAAAATTGGCAACATTAAGCAGCAAGCAATTACACGGGGAATAACTAAATAATCAATTGGGTCAGTTTTGAGAATATAGAGAGCATCAATTTGCTCTGTAACGCGCATCGTACCAATTTCAGCCGCAAACGCCGATCCAACTCGCCCTGCTACAATTACAGCCGTCAGTACTGGAGCTAGTTCACGGGTTAATGCTAACGCTAAGACACCGCCGACGGCGTTGCCTGCGCCTAAGCTAATAAACTCGCGTGCTACTTGAATAGTGAAAACCATGCCAACGGTAAGCGCCGTTAGCATGGCAATTAACAGTGACCCTGGGCCAACTGCTGCCATTTGGTCGAGGGTGTTGTAACGATTAATTTTTCCTGTGAATACATGAATTAGCACCTGCCCGCCCAAAAGAATCGCGGCTAGCAAGCGCTGAAACCATATCCCTAAACTAAAATCAGAAGTTTTTTCACTCACGCAAAGTTAATGATGTTTTTTAGGCTATTTTATGATGATTATCTAATTCAAAATTTTATTTTTGAATTTCTGAGTTGCGGGTTTTCCACGCCAATTCCAACAGTTGAGACCAACGTTTTTGGACTTGTTTAACTGTCCATTTGAGGGTTTTAGCAATCTCATCATCGCTTTTTTGAGCTTGTTTAAGTTGCAATAGTTGCTGTTGTTGGGAGGAAAGTTGCTCGAAAAAGGCTTGCCACTGCTGAGTTGGCATACCTAGCTTTTGGTCGATTTCTGCGCCTAACCATTGATGTACCAATTCCCAATGGGAAGCACGGGCAAATTTTTCGACATGGTACTTAAAACGCTGTTGCAGGTAGTCACGTTCGCGTGGTGTCAGACCTAGAATAGAGTCAATTTCTGGCACTGAGAGGTCTGCCATTTTTAAGACTAGGTAATCTACGCAGTCAGACTGACCTTGAGATTCTAAGTATTGCAGTAATTCAGAGACAACGCGATCGCGCAATACTGCATCAGTGGGATCAGGAGTCGAGGCGACTAACTGCGATCGCACTTGTTGCATTGCTGGTGAACGATGTTGCAGTTCACCTTCCTCACTCTTAGCAGACTCAAACGCCTGTTCAATATCTATAGCAGTTTCTGCGGGCTGGCGTTTCGCAAAACTTTGTGCGCGTAGCACAATTAGTTGCTGGCTATACCCATTTGGTAAAGTTATCCGGCGCTTGGCGTATAAATCGGTAAACGCCATATATTCTGAGAGTTCTAGCAGAGTGCGAGGAGTGTAATTATTAGGTAACTGATTTTCGCGGCGGAAAGCTTTGAGGGATTCCGCATAAAACTCCTGCATAAAATCTTCAATTAAGCTGTAGCGAGCTTGAAAACCTAGATGGGATTGTGGCGGTGATACATAACGATAAACTATAGCACTGAGGATGCTGTGTAGTTCAATACGCCCTTGTTTAGAGCCTAAGTTGTAGTAAGATAAGCACTTTTGCAAGCGATGACGTGCTAAGGAAATTTGCCAAGAACGAACCTCACCAGAATTCTGAATGCGATCGCTCTTAGAGCAAATTCGATCCACTTCCATTGCTATTCTGCTTGCCACTGACTGCATTCGGGATGCCGAACCGATTTGCGATCGCAGTTCCTCAACCAACAACTCAGTCAGGTTCTGCATCTGTGTTTCCCTCACTGATAATGGCTGAGGGTCGGTATTACTTGTGGAAGTTTCAGTGAGTAAATTTGTTGTGTTGGTATTCATGGTAGCGCCCCTGATGACTACAGTTATCGAATGCAGCGACACCAGAGAGGGATTGCAATTGTGGGTGCCCTCCACAAGGTTTCACCGTCTCAACTGTCTACAATTCGACTGTATGCCCTTACAAATGTTTTTTGGGCAGAGCTTGTGTCACTAAATATTAAGTAACTATTACGCTCCGCCAAACCACCTACAGCAACATAAATGCGATATCTAGCTGTAAGCCTTGACTGCAAAGGCATTCCGGCTGTTAATAACTCGCTTAATACCTGCAAACACCAAGACGTTTACAGGCTTGGTAGTGGACACTCAGCAGAAGTGGCTTGATAATTTATTTGTAGTCAGTCATCTGTAGTCGGTGATTTATAACCTATAGTTTTTTAATAGAATTTTTAATCAATTATTAATTACTAATTCTCAATAACCGATGACCAACGAGCAATTATCAATTACCAATTCTCAATAACCGATGACCGATTAGAGATTGCCGATTGGTGTCGCCCAATTCATTACTTCCTCCCAACCTAGACCTTTACGCACCATCACAGGTTCCTCGCTTGTCAAATCTAAAATAGTAGACACTTCCATCGCAGGTTCAGTGCCATTGTCCACAATTACATCGACCAATTTATCTAACTCGTCAAATAGCTGGACTCGCTCCATACCTAATGTAGGGGCATTTCCATCATTATCAAGTAGGTGGGCGGAAGTAGAAATAATTGGATTTTCTAAAGCATTTAACAGTGCCACACACACTGGATGATTTGGAACCCTAATGCCAGTCGTTTTGCGTTTAGGATTTTGGACTAGCTTGGGTACTAACTTTGTAGCAGGCAGCAGGAATGTATATGGCCCTGGAATCAAATGCTTCATCAGGCGGTAGGCAGCATCGCTTACCTGGGCATATTGAGCAATATTAGACAACGAATGGCACAAAAATGTTAGGGGCTTATCATTAGATAGCTGCTTAATCCGTCGCACACGCTCTACTGCTGATTTGGAGTTGATGTCACAGCCAATCGCGTAGACAGTATCAGTGGGATATAACATCACAGCGCCATTTCGCAGGGCATTAATAATCTGTTCTATTCGGCGCGTTTGGGGCGTATCAGGATGAATTGTGTAAAGAGTAGCCATTCTAACAATTATCAATTAACAATTATCAATTAACAGTGTCCTATGATTAAGTTAGCGTATCTTCAATGTCCAACGGGAATTGCTGGCGATATGTTTCTTGGGGCGCTAGTAGATGTCGGTGTTCCGTTGGAATATTTAATTGAAAAGCTCCTCTGTTTGGGTATTGAGTCTGAGTACCAATTAAGAGCAGAAAAAGTTTATCGTAATCAACAATTGGCGACGAAAGTATATGTGGATTTATTGCGCCAACATTCTCACGATCATCACCATCACTCTCATGGTCACAGACATTTACCAGAAATAGAACAACTAATTCAGGCAGCTAATTTACCATCACGGACAGCAGAGTGGAGTCTTGCTATTTTTCGACGTTTGGCATCTTCAGAAGGCGCAGTTCATGGTGTAGCGCCAGAAGAAGTACATTTTCATGAGGTGGGTGCTACAGATGCAATTATTGATATTGTCGGCACTTGCTTAGGGTTGGATTGGCTGGGAATTGAGCAGTTATACTGTTCTGCTTTACCCACAGGCGGTGGTACAGTCAAGGCGGCTCATGGTGTATTGCCTGTGCCTGTACCAGCAGTATTAAAGTTGTATGAATCGCGGCAGGTTCCAGTTTACAGCAATGGCATTGAGAAAGAATTAGTTACGCCAACTGGAGCCGCGATCGCAGTTACTTTAGCAACTCAATTTGGTTACCCGCCAGCAATGACTATTCAATGTATTGGATTAGGTGCTGGTTCTCGCGACTTACCCATTCCTAATATTCTGCAACTGTGGGTTGGAGAAGCAGTTAGTAACTCGGAAATGGAAACTAAGCTTGATATCAATCGCCAATCACCTCATTTAGAAACTATTTCAGTCTTAGAAACCCAAATTGATGATTTGAGTCCTCAAGCAATTGGCTATGTATTTGAAGCATTATTTGCTGTGGGTGCGGTGGATGTATTTACTCAACCAATCGGGATGAAAAAATCTCGCCCTGGTGTTTTATTAACTGTTATTTGCCATCCAGAAAAATTGTCTGCTTGTGAAACAGTTATTTTCCAAGAAACTACTACATTAGGTATTAGACGCTTTACCCAGCAACGAGCAATTTTAGAGCGAGAAATTCAGCAGGTACAGACAGAATATGGTTTGGTTCGCGTTAAAGTTGCTTGGAGTGAGCATCTTGGTAAAAAAACTATCCAAAATGTCCAGCCAGAATATGAAGATTGTGCAGAGTTAGCAAGGGTAAATCAACTTCCTTGGCGCGAAATTCATCAGATAGCACTCAACAATTTTTATTCTGAAACCATTGCCAACACGGGCTTGGAAAAAAGCTGATGGCTGACTGCTGACAGCTATAAAAAACCAGCCAGGTGCTTGTGGCGAACCTGACTGGAATTTAGGAACTCTTGCTAAAGGCTTGTTAATACCTACTGGTTATTAATCAATACCATTACAAACTTGCTCTAATTCACGCATTTGCTTAACGACCATTAGTCTTAACTTTATTGTGAATAGCGCTGGAACCGTCTTCGACTGTATCTTGAGCTTGAACTTTCTGACCGATTTCTTTACCACTGTCAGAAACTTTGTCTAAGCCTTTCTTAGCAGCATTGAAACCATTATTAACAGTATCGGGCGCAGCTTGTTTAGCTCCCTCTACAGCATTTCCTGTATTTTCTTTGATATTTTGAGTTCCTTTCTTTGTCCCTTGAGCGAAATCTTCTACTGTACCTTGAGCTTTGTCTTTTGCTTTGTCAGTACTGCGATCAATGTTCTTGTTAAAATCTCTGGCATTTTCAGCTTTCTTCTCAAGAATACGTTTGGTGTTGCCTCCAACACTGCCGCTTTGATCAATAACGTTACTTTCAGCATTATCGATCAGACCCTTAGTTTTAGCAGCAGCTTCTGAGGTGTCTTTACGAGGATCAACATCACTAAAGTCATTCATCCCACCTTTATAGCGAGAAGTTTGAGACTCAGAAGGTACTTCTGGTCTAACTTGATCGGCAGTTTTTGCCATTACTCCAGTGCTACCGCAGGCTGTACTAACGAACAGTATAATTGCAGACAAAAATACTGTAATTACTTTGCCTATACGCAGATTTTTGAACCAATTAGTTATTTTATTCATCAAACAACTCCTTTTGTGATTTTTGAGTGAATTTAGCTGCCAACTTCTACAAATTTTGAAAAACAATTATTGTACTCGTTGGCAAATGATAGATGTTAAATTTCAAAGGTTAACTTAAGACCCTGCTGTTGTAATTATTTCTCTAAAGCAGGATTTCTTTTCGCTTCGGGTCTTGCGCTTGCTTCATCAGCCTTGTCTTTGATAAAGGCAGAAGCATCTTTGAAGGTATCACCTACTCGCTCCAAGATGTCGGCATCAGGCTCAGAGCGTTTGAGGATGGGTTGGGGTTGAGCAGGAATTTGTGGGGCTTGTAGTACTTTTGCGGAACCAGGTGTAATTTCACGATTTTGGCTGTTATTACCGCCAGAACCTGGGTAAAGTAACTGGTCGCTATTGGCAGCAATCAGTTGTGGAGAAATTACTTGTAAGTCGGCGCGATCGCGCTTTGTACTGCTTTTACCGCCTACGCTAGGGTCGGTAGACATCTTGTAATTTGTATAACCATCACCATCGCCCTTATGAGGATTGTTGGCTCCTCCAAGTTGTACAGGCGGGTTTTCAGGGCGTGCGCCTACGGCATTGCCGCTATTGCAAGCGCTGGTAAAAAATAGTGCAAATCCTACGAAAAATACACTTAAAATTTGACGGAGCCGCACTCTTTTGAATAAATTACTTAACTGTTTCACACTTTCCTCCAATTACCTAACCAACCATCCAAGATTAAAGATGAAAAGCCTATTGATTCATCTAGCCTAAGTCACATTGTCAGTCATACTGAAATGACTTTTCTCTAACTAGAGAGAGATAATTCATAATAGTTATATTTGCATAGAGTTAATAGCAAAATTTTATTTAAGAATTGTTTAAAAAAAGTATTCTTTTGCTCAGTTTATGTTTCTAAAAATAAAAGAGGGCTTGAGATAGATATTTTCAAGCCCTCTCTAGTTTATTTGTAGTTTTAGGTTGTTTTTTGGTCATGGGTCATTTAAAAACAAACCAAACAGCCAACGGCTGGCCGTTGACTGCTGAATAGCACTAATGCTTAGGAATGCTTAGGAATTATTTTTTAGTAACGGGTTCCAGTTCCAGTTCCAGTATTTACTTCGCCTGGTTCGCGGTAGCGTGTAGGTTCATGATTTGTTTTCTTAGCTAAACCAGCCAGACCTAGTAGACCTAGCAAACCTAACCAGCCCCAATCGAAATCGCGATCGCCTTGTTGGGTGTTATCTACAGTAGTTTGAGTTGTGCCAGTGGTGGTATCAGTACCAGTACCAGTACCAGTGCCACTGCCAGTTTGAGCATAACTAGGCATAGCTAAGGTTCCCATAGCCAAACCCATGCTAAGAACGCCAGCACCGACAAATTTTGATAAAGTAGTACGTTTCATATTAAAAGATTCTCCTCTTCTACAGCCTGAAAAATTTTTGCCAGCAGCTAAATAAGTTGTAATGTCTGATAAAACTGAGCTAGGCATCTATAAATCAGATTATTGGTTTATACTAAATTCCGAATCCGTCTAGGGCTATAAAGGTACTATGGTTTAAACTATGACTGAAGGCGTAGAGAATATCAGATATTAATTTAAGGATTATAAGTGTGCGATTAATTGTGTGTTATTTGATAGTTTTATAAGTTAATTGGTAGAAGGCTAAAATCAGCCGCTACTGTTCAATCTGAGCATTAAACTGATTTGTATATATAACTTGAGACGTAAGGAGTAATTGTAGTTATCCTAACAGTCGGAAAAAATTATTTGGTAGATATTAAGTTGCTGTTATGAGGAAAGTTTGGTCAGACTTCAAGCCTTACCTGCGTTGGGTAATCATTGGCGGGACGCTGTTTTTTTTGCTCCAAGCTTTGAAAGATCATGCTTCAGAAGTCGCAGCAATTCGAGTTAATGGGGGAGGATGGGTAACTTTAGCAATCGCACTTTTGGTGACAATTATCGCTCATACTTGGTCGGGCTGGGTCTGGGGTGGGATTTTAAACTCACTCAATCAACCCGTGAGTATGGGATGGGTAATTCCGGTTTACCTCAAAACTAATCTTGCTAAGTATTTACCTGGTAATGTCTGGCACTTTTATGGTCGCATTGTGGCGGTGACAAATGCCGGAGGTACAATAGGTGCTGCTACTTTAAGTGTTTTACTCGAACCATTATTAATGGCGGCGGCGGCTTTACTAATGGCTGTTAGTGGAAGTCAGCTATCCACAGAAAGTCGCACTTTACAAGTTATTTGTTTAATTGTCGTAGGCGTTGGGATTCATCCGCGCATTTTAAACTTATTTATTCAGTTAATGAGTCGTTTCAAGGGAAAAGCAACTGACGCGGACATAGTTAAGTTAAAACAATACCCGTTTTTGCCTTTATTAGGAGAATTATGCTTTTTGGTGTTGCGTGGGAACGGTTTTTTATTAACTTTGATGGCGTTAACACCTGTGAATTTTAACCAAATTCCTCAATTGTTGAGTGCGTTTAGTACGGCATGGGTGTTGGGTTTAGTTATTCCTGGCGCACCTGGGGGAATTGGAGTGTTTGAAGCTACTGCAATCGCACTTTTAGATCAACAATTTTCCCCAGCTTTATTGATCGGCGTTGTTGCTTTATTCCGTGTTATCAGTATTTTAGCAGAAGCGATCGCTGCTGGAATAGCTACTTTAACAGAGCAATTATTTTTGATTAAATAGCTTCGTCATCTGTTCAGGAGAGAGTTCTATCTTTTTCTGTGGCTTAATTTGAGCAAAAATCCGATAAGCTTCTAGCTGCTCATCTAATTGGGTGTCTGATGCCTCATTTTCCATGCTCACTAAATTATAGTGGACATCTTCAGCATAAATTGCAAAGGTAATATTAAAAATTTCCATAAAGCTGATTATCCATTTACAATCTTCTTCAGGTTGGTTTCTATAATATTCAATTAAATTTCCTATACAATTTTCCATGTGGATTCGGGAATTACGACAAATTAATATTATTTTCAGTAAAACAATAACTAAATTAAGAGGACTACCATGAGCAATTAACAACACAAATAATTGTGTAGGTTCTTGCTTATTTTCTGTAGTAATGTACTCAATCACTCGATTACAAGTTCTAAGTATTAAAGCTTCATCTATAACATCTTCGTCATACTCTTCATATAATTGGGCAAATTTTTCCGTTAGTTTTTCCGTTAAAATTTCCGCAAATTCTTTGTTAGTTCCTGCAAAATTTAAATATTTAATTAAATTAATTTTAAAAGAACTATAAAAAACATTCTCAGTTTGCTCAAGAAAAATATGTGATAAATTTGTATAATCAAATAAATTTTTTTGTCCTACAATTGTTTTAATAATGCGTAAAACTTCATCTCCTAAATTGGTAGGATTTTCTGGCATATCATACTTACAAGCAGCAGATTGAGAACGCACTGTATACATTGCTAAATCAAATTTAAACTTTTCTTTAAGTTTTTTATACAGCGCTTTAGCTGCCTCACGCTGTTCTATGGGATTATTGAGATCTGCATACTGTGTAACTAACAGATAAGGTGTATATCTATTAGCCCAATGAGTTTGATTATTTGTTTCATATTTGGACACGAATACTTGTAATGCCTGATAATCCTTGCTATTCACAAAGGTATTCAACCATCTTCTCAGTCTACTTACACTAAGGGATAAACTTTTTTTACTAATTTCTTTATCTAAAAATAATTCTAATAATTCTTTAATATATTTATAATTTCTGGAAGCATCCCAATTGTTAATTAAAATATAACAAGAACGCTTGATTGTGTTTATAAATTCAGCTTCGTCGTTAGCAAATATTAACTTATTTAAACTTTTTAAAGCGTCAGTATTAATTTTGTTGGGTTGGCAATCAATAAATAATTTTTTAAACTCGATCAAAACGTCTTCTGGCGACCATTGCTTAATTAGAGCTAGCCAAAATCTATAAATTTCTTCCTGAGATTCTTGTAAATCTAAGTTATTTTTTGAGTTGGTCATAATATCATTACCATGATTACTGACTAGCATTTTTTGGCTATACTCCTTTTCTATATTTAAAGATTTATTCGTCTAAGGATTGAGATTTAATTTGATTAATTTCTTGTTGTAATTTTTCAATTTGCCGTTTCAATATTTCTACATCAGTTGGTGACGCTTCTGAGGTGACGTTAACCGCTTGGGTTGTAGTCTGTTGGTAATTGCCTTGTCTAATTTGGCGATATTCTTCTGAGTTCGCCCATTCTTGTAAGTGGCGAATTCTTTCAACTGTAAATGGATGAGTAGTAAATACGCCTTGAGAGATATTATTATAAAGTAAGAATTTATAAATTTGATTAAGGCTATCTTCGTCTAATTCTTGATATTTTTGTGCTTGAGATTTAAATTCATCTAAGCTACATTCTTTGGCATATCGAACACTTCCACCAGCCATTTTCATCATTGAGTGCATTACTGGGTTAACATCATCCATAACTAAGAGAGCAGCTCTATCGGCTGATAGTTCGGCTTTTCGTAGCCATTCATAAAATGCTAAAATTAAACCTCTATTGAAGATGTTACCGATCCCAAAAGTTAAATCTCCAATAAAAAAAGCGGCTTCCATTAACCAGCGTGCCATCTGAATTAAGGTTGTATGACCACATTTAATATGCCCTAATTCGTGAGCTAAGACCGACCGAATTTCTGATTCATCTAATAAGTCTAAAAGTGCTGAATTGAGGATCACACAAGGTTGTTCTTGACCGATTGCTTGAGCGTTAACTAGAGGGTTTTGAGCAACAAACAAAGCTGGTTGTGGATAAATATCTAAATCACGAACGCATTCTCTAAATATGTGATATATAGTGGGATACTGGCGCGGCCCTACCTGAATGCTATTACCCATTAAAAAGACGAATTGCGGTTTCTCGTAGACAAATTCCACAAATTTACGGGCAACGACATCAAAACCTGGCAAATTGCGTAAAGCTTTTTCAGCTTCCTTGTCTAGGGGATGACGGAAAGCTTCGCTTTTAATTCCCGTATATGTAGGCATGGGGATAACCTGATTAATTTATGGTTGAGCTATTACGAATTTATATTATTAACTTGCATAGTACAATCATTAATACTTTTGGCAGAGAAATTATTTAAAATTTAGATTATGTATCGAATCAAGAAATAAATCTTTAGAGGTATAGACATTATAAGGGCTTATTGTCCAAAGATTAAATAATTATGTTGTTGAATAAAGCCGATGCAAAATGGTATGCGCGTAAGCTACCCGCACTAAGAAGCGTGAAGATTTAACTTGGTTAGGACTTACGCAGGCTTAAAAAATTAAAACTTCTTTCCAGTTACCGCTAACCAGTCCCCAGTCCCCAAAGCCTAAATATTTGGGAAAATGTGTAAGTTTTATGGGTATAAAATTGTGATGATTATAGGTAAACAACGCGATCGCGTCCTTGTTTTTTTGCCTGATAAAGAGCTTCGTCAGCCATAGCAATCAGCATGGTGGCTGAAGAATCCAGAGAAGGAATTGTGGTAGCAACTCCTAAACTCAGGGTGACATACTGGCTAACGACAGAATTAGCATGAAGAATTTTTAACTCTTGAACAAAAGAGCGGATTTCTTCTGCAACTCTCAGCGCACCTCTAAGGTCGGTATGGGGGAGAACAATGGCAAATTCTTCTCCCCCATAGCGAGCAGCTAAATCACGGGGGCGTTTAGCTGCTCGACTAATTGCTTTAGCTACTTGCTGCAAACAATAATCACCAGCTTGATGTCCGTAGGTATCGTTATATAGCTTAAAACAGTCAATATCACAGAGAATCAAAGATAAACATTGTTGCTCTCTCCTCAACCTCAGCCATTCTTGCTCAAGAGTTTGATCAAAACAGCGACGGTTCCCAATATTAGTCAAACTATCTGATGATGCTAAAGACTGTAACTCTTGGTTTGCTCCTTGTAACTTATGATAAAGTTCTGATTGTTTAATAGCGATCGCTACTTGTGTTGCTAAGGAAGAAAGTAAATTAATTTCTAATTGTTGCCATGATCGTGGCGCACTGCAATGGTGAGCAATCAGCAGTCCCCAAAGTTTTTCCCCTTGTAATATAGCGACTACCAATTTCGCTTTTACTTGTAACTCATGCAAAAATTCTACTAAGCAAGGTGCGATCGCATCTTTTTCCACATCGGCAATTGCTCTAATTCTGCCATCACAATAAAGTTGATGATATTCTTGGGGAAAAACTTCTGCTGGGAAAGTGCGACCTAAAATTTCATCCCAACCAGGAACAACTGCCTCTTTAACCGCGCTACCTGTACCATCTGACCAGACACGATAAATCAAAACGCGATCGCACCCCAAAAACTCTCGCACTTCCGCTACTGTCGTCTGAAGAATATCTTCTAAATTTAAAGATTGACGGATACGTTGACCTATTTGTGCAATCAGTTGTTCTCGCTCTGCCTGCTGTTGATGTAATTCCTCTAATCTCTTACGCTCAGTAATTTCACGTTGAATTGATATCCAATGAGTGTACCAACCTCTTTCGTCTGTTACTGGTGAGATGTTCAACTCTACCCAAAACTCCGAGCCGTCTTTAGAGTAATTAATTATCTCTACGCGGACAGGTTGCCATGAATTAAGCGCAGTTCTAATCTTAGCAAGCGTTGCTCGATTGGTTTTTGGCCCTTGAAGGAGGCGCGGTGTCTTACCTTTAATTTCCTCAAGACTATACCCTGTCATGCGAGTAAAGGCTTGGTTAACGTATATAATTCTGGGGCCTGGCTTACTAACTGGTTCAGCTTCCGTTATCAAAACGGCATCATTGGCGTTAATTACTACCGACTCTAGTAGTCGTAACTGCTGTTCTGCTTGCTTGCGATCGTTAATATCACTAACACTACCTGTCAAACGCTCAATACCATCAATGCCTCTTTGAGCAATTCCTCTAGTTAGCACCCAGCGATAGCTACCATCTTGGTGTAATAAGGGATGTTCGCTTTCAAAGTTGGGAACTAATCCTTCTAAATAAGCATAAATTTGGGTTTTCACCTGATTTATGCTCAGAGGATGTACTCGATTGAGCCACTCATCAATAGTGTCACCGATTTCATCCTCTTGATAACCCAGCATGGCTTTCCAACGAGGAGAAAAATAAACTTGATTGGTTTTTAAATTCCAATCCCATACTCCCTCGTTGGTAGCAGACATTGCCAGTGCATAGCGTTGTTCACTGATACGTAATGCTTCTACCAATTGCGCTTGAGCAACGGCAATGCCAAGGTGATCGGCTATTTGTTTGAGTAAATCAATTTCAAAGCTATTCCAATTTCTTGGTTGGAGGCATTGATGGGCAACGAATAAACCCCAAAGTTGCTGTTTAAAAACTATCGGTACAACTAATTTAGCCTGCACCCCAAATGAACTCAAAAACTCCACTAAGCACGGAGATATTTCAGCTTTTTGGATATCGTCGATCGCTTTAACGCGCCCTTGGGTATATAGCTGGTGATAGTCTTCTGGAAAAATTTCTGGGGGAAAAGTTATGCCTAAAACCTGTGGCAAACCATCAATAACTGCCTCACACACGGCGCTACCAGTGCCATCTGCCCAAAGGCGATAGATCAACAGGCGATCGCAGTTTAGCAGTTGCCGCACTTCGGTCACCGTTGTTTGCAGAATTTCGTCTAATTCTAATGATTGACGAATTTTGAGTGCGATCGCGCCCAGTAACTGCAAATACTGATTTTGGCGTTTTAATTCTTGTTCAGGTTCAACAAGCTGACTGAAGTTTAAATCTTTTACTTGCTTCAGTTCCCCAAGTTTTTCTCGGTTATTAGTACGCGGTTTGGACATGAAACATAATTTTGACTTTAGCTGCTGGTTAGAGACTTAACAATTGACAGTTGACAACTAGCTCTCAGTAGTTAGGGCTTGTACAAGTTCAAATTAACTAGCAACTAAATTTTCTCTGTTTAGTTGAGGAGTTTTAGTTACAGGTAGCGTCATCGGTTTAGAGATTAGATAACCCTGTACAAAAGTTGCTCCTCGCTCTTTTACCCACTCAAATTCTTCGATACATTCAATCCCTTCGGCGACTGTTTTAATATTCAAATGCCCCGTAATTTCTAATATTTTCTCCGTTACCATTGCTTTGTAAGGATCTTTATGCACATTGCGAATTAGACTCATATCTAACTTGATTAAATCTGGACGCAACTCGTGGAGTAAATTTAAGTTAGAATATCCAGCCCCAAAATCATCTAATGCCATCAAAAAACCTGCTTCCCGATAAACATCTAGAATGCCTTTGAGGTGATTAATGTCTTGGACATGATCTGATTCTACTACTTCAAAAACTATCTGTTCATGAGCAATACCTGCTTCATCAATTGTTTTCATCGTTGAACGCAAACAAGAAGCTGGATCATAAATCGAAGTAGGAGAGAAATTGATAAAAATCCGCTCCTTAATTTGATGTCGCTTTGCCTCACGAATAGCACTGCGCCGTCCCATTAAATCTAGCTGTACAAGAATACCTGCACTTGCGGCTAATGGGAAAAATTTACCAGGAGGAATTAGACTGCCATCCTCTGCCAACCCGCGTAGCAATGATTCTTGACCAAATACACGTGATGTATCTTCTGCATATACAATTGGTTGGAATTGGCTAGTAACACGGTCTGCGGCTAGCATATCTAGTACCCAACTAGACTGCTTGAGACTAATAAAACGTGATAATAATGTAGTTCTAGAGATATCACGAAGTTTAGGTTCTCCAGCATGAGTCATGAACAACGCTTGTGTGTTGTGCAACTCATTTTTAGTCAAAATTCCCGCTAGGGTGTTAAGACAGTTTTCGATTTTAGTTGCTTGTAAAGAAATTGCTAGACATTGCCCTTCATCTTTGAGTTGGTAATCCAGTTCAGCTTTACGCAGGTAGTGAGTTACCTTGATTAAGCTATGACCTGATGGAAACCATAGGTATAAATTACCAGAATCCTCGATTTTTTGAGGTAAACTTTCGCAACGATCACAAAAATTTACAGGTTTGATTGTATTCACGCGAGTTCCTTTGTTTAGGCAGAGATTGAACAACTCAAGATGGCTTTCTACTAAAATAGCTAATAGCAACTGCGTTATGTGCAGCAGGCAACTTATGTTTTATTTTACTTTCACAAATTAATTTACTTAGTTGGCAGTTGTTAAGGCATCAGTCAACTTGTGGATCAACATAGCTTTCGCTTTTTATATAATTCCCACTATAATGTTGCATCGCTCATAGGTCATATATTTTTTTAAAATACCTAATTTTATTGTGATTATAGCTACAGCGCATCATGCTTGTTGCTGATAGGTAGCTATTATCTATGTACAATTGTACTACTAGACTATAAATTATTACTCTAAGCTAGAAAAAGCTGCATATAGCACTCTTCAGCATAGTGGTTGACTACTTGTAGGAGTGAAACCTAAACACAACAATGAAAATGTAAAAGCTAACTGCTAATTGCTATACATAGCCCTACACCGATGAATGAATTATCTATCAATCAGTTACTCGCTGACTTAAAAAACTCTGATGAAAGTGTTCGTTACCAAGCTACGGTAGAACTTTGGCGCATTTGGTTTGGACAAAAGGGAGTTGTGGGTTTGGAAATGTTGCAGCGTACTCAAGCAATGCTAGAGGTAGGCGATTTTTCTCAAGCCCAAGAGGTTTTAACACAACTAATTACAGACTTACCAGATTTTGCAGAAGCTTGGAACCGACGAGCGGTACTTTATTATATGGTTGGAGAGTATGAGAAAGCGATCGCAGATTGTGAGATGGTCGTAAAACTTAACCCAGTGCATTTTGGTGCATGGCACGGTCTAGGTTTATCTTATGCTGCACTCGGAGAATATAGTGCTGCGATTCAAGCTTTTCGTCAAGCTTTAGAAATACAGCCTTATGCTATAGAAAATCAAAGGTTAATTCTAGAATGTACAGCGAGAATCAATTAACAATTAACAATTAACAATTACCCCCAGATTTTAGGGTTTGGGCTTGAAATAAAGTAGATAGGACTTACGCACCGAAAGCCTGAAACCTAGATCCGAACTAGCAGAGTTAAAAAGGGGGGAAATTTCAAAGTACCCCTTAAAAAGGGATTTAGGGGGATATTGAAGTAAGCAATATGTAGAGACGTACCATGATACGTCTCTACATCAAATATTTGTAGCCCTGATTTTCCGAATTGCTATTAGTACTTAGCTAATAACTTAATTACTTCCGGCGACGCTTTCTTGTAGGCATCATAATTAGAACCAAGGGAGTAAGCAAGGATAAAGGCCAGAGTTTTCTCCAAAAAGGAGTCTGCTTGCTGTCAGGAATATCACTAACATCCATTTTCTTACGGATATCCTGAATATTCCATCCTGTCAGTTTAGCTAAATTTTGTGCTTCCTTTTCAAACCGTGAACGTAAAGACCGCTTGTATTGTTGACCTGCTTGGCAAGAAACGTTTCCGGTAAAGGGATGACGTAGAACATAGCGACCTTGGAATGCTTCTTGATTTGATGTTTCTTGAAACATTAAATCTTCTGGGAATTTATCGCGGGTATAACGGACGTGCAAACGAGTGATAAATACATTAGATCTTCCTCCATCCTCTGTCCAAAATACACCTGCTTTCTTCAGTTCCTCTTGTGACAATGGTTCGGCAGAACAAGGGTCACAGTTACCCATATCCCAAGCGTATTCTAGAAATGCTACTTTTTTATTCTCACTGTTGTAAGAATTTTGGAACATAGCTTTGTAGAAATTGCCAAACTCCTGTTTAACATAAAGCGGTATCTCTGTATTTGAAGGAATGTTTACTGTC
>DATNQB010000047.1 GCA_036702875.1 Oculatellaceae cyanobacterium
TCGATTACTATTGATTAAATCTTTTAAAGCTTGAATTCTGTTTTCTTGCGATTCAGACATCATTATTGATTTTGCTCAATTACTCTTCTATTTTATTATTCCTTACTCAGTTTGTTTCACAAATCATTTAGACTCGCTATAATATAACTCGAATGCCGCTTTTAGCCCCATTAGCACACAACCTGCCTATAAGTGCTGCAATGCTTTCAAACTCAAATAAAATCGGTGCTTCGTCAATGAAAAAGATTGATGCTGGAGATGACAATGCCCTTCTTAAAGCTGCTGAATAAGCAGACAATGCCAAAATTGCAGCATCTTCATCGCTAGAAAGGTTTCGTAAGGCAAACACCAACATCCTGGCGTTACTTCTAAACGTTGAAGGACTAGAAATTGATTTACCAACCCGTGATGATAACCAAAAGCGCAGCCGTAGTTTAATTTGTTCTAAAGCAGCTTTAACGTCCCCAGAAATGCTTGATAATCTTAATCTTTCAATTGAACAATAGGAAAAGAAATCATTCAAAGTTGGCATTGATTGCCATTGAGTTGAACCAAACCCATTAATATAAGCTTGGGCATAGCGATCGCGTATTTGAATATCTCCAAAAAAAGCATCCAAAGCCAGTGCTAAAATCGACCTAATAGTATCGTTAAAAACTTTGGTTTGAGGTTGAGTGCTTCCTACTCGCCCAACAACCATTGTCATCAATGCTGAAGCTAGAAACTCCTGATAATCTTCAAACCTCTCTCGTTGTAACTGAGGATCGAGAGATTTCAAATCGGGAAGTTCAAACAAATTGCTAGACTCTTTACCTACGTCAAAATAGCCCCCATCATCTCCTAAAAAATCTGTGTAGTCGCTGAAAGTGCTGCTGCCATCCGGTTTGGGGTAATCCATCGCCACTACGGGCAACCCGTAAGCTAATACCTGAGTCAGCATTCCCGATGCTAAAACTGATTTACCACTGCGAGTTGTACCGAATAACCCAATATTTCTGTGGTTTTTACATAAATCTAAAAATATTGGTGTCCCGCCTTCTTCAGAAATTAACTCAAATCCACTTTTATCCCAAGAACAAGTTCGTACTAAGGGCATCAGCCCAGGAACTTCCCCACTCAGATAAACTTGACGACGGTTAAAAGGATGTGTCAGTAAGCGTTCCCAAATAATTGGAAAAGTTTGCAACCAAATTCGCCACGCATACTCAGTTTCTCGCAGCACCCAAGCTGGACGCAAAAATAGTGATGTTAGATATCGACAAGCTTCATCTAGTTGGGCGCGACTTCTGCGGTAAACCAAGAATGCTACTGCGGTATGAATTGGAATAGCACCCTCATATAGCTCTTCTTGTGCAGCAACGCTCTTTTTGATATTAATCATCGACATAACATCAATAGAGTTGCTATCCTGTGCCAGTTTAGATGCCGTATTCGCCTGCTTTGTCAAACGCTGCATATTAGTTTTAACGATCGCTTCGTTAGCCCGCGTCAACTGACAAAAAACTTCTGTATCAAATACCTTCTCCTGGGCTATGACTTCCCACAGATAACGCATCTGGGCTTCCTTACAACTCCAGCCCCCAGGCTTATCCACAAACGTCAGCATCCCAATGTACTTATTCTTGAGATAAACCCACTGGCGATCGGCAAATGGTACAGCCGTTGCCGATTCCATTAATAATGTGGTTGGGTGTACCTCCGTATACACTTCCTCTCGCAGTCCATCATCATCCAAAATTAACAGTTGAGGAATTTGACGCGGTGGACTATCGTTAAATCGCTGCCATAAATGCAACCACAATTCTTCATCGGTTAAAGAACGGATGTCCAACCCCATTTTGTTTGATAATAAATGATTCCAAAATTCATACCCATCAGTAAATGCCGAGTAGAATAACCGTTCGTAACGAACATATTCTGTACCTTGCAATTCACCGATAAAAGACTTCCAATACTTCTCTATCCTGACTAACCACTTTTCAATTAAATCTGCCGATCCTTGAGTATCTGGCTCTACTGTATATGTGGCATAGAGGCGTAAAAACTTAGGTTTTCTTATTCCTTTTTTGGTCAGTTCCTGTACTCTGGCTCGTTCTGCCATTACCAGATATTGCAATTCGTTATTGGGTGCTACTTTTAGCAAAGAAGCTAGCTGTTCTTGACGCTCTTGATCGTCAGTAAAAGAACCTAAATGAACTGTTAGCTCTTCACTATCTGGTAAATCTTTTAATCCTGCTTCCAAAGCATCAAATACAGTATCTATTTCATCAGGACGTAAAGTAGTATGTATGCCTCGGCATTCCCAACCAAAACGGATTTTAATACTATTTGCTCCCTTCTTTTGGATGTAAGCACCAATCTTTCTTCCTCCTAAAGCAATTCGTAACATTGAAACAAGCTGAAAAGAATCTTCAAGAGGCGTATAAGTTTTAGTACCATGCCCACTATTAAGCTTACGCTTACCGACTTTAGCCATACTCGCTCTCCAGATTTTTTATCAATGATGTCTCCGGTTAAAAGACAGCGATACTTTATTGGTCATGCGTTGAGGAAAATACTAATCTTTAAATTCATGGGTAAAGTTTAAAAAACTTGTTTGAAAAAGAGATGGCAGTTAACAGCAATTTTCTGAATATCGGTTCGTTATCACATCTTTCTAAGATTTAGTGCAAGCGACGTATTTTTTTACTACTAATCCCAATTTGTGAAAGAACCCGTTCATATTTTGCATAACCTCTCGTCCAAGTTGGCGTAGCGACAAATTTAGAAAGGAACCGCCAACCTTTGCTTCCAGTAAGAATCCACCAAGTAGAAATACCCCACGCAGCAATTGTCCCAACCCAAATCCAACTCAAGCCCAGAATTAGTTTGCCAACGTAATAACTACTAAAAGCGATCGCCGTCCAAGGAACTACTTGATCTGCTGGAAAAAAACCAACTTTAGGTGCTTTTCCTAAACTAGAGTTAACAACTCGAAATCTCTTAGAATCACGTTCCATGTACTTTCTTGACAGCTTATGTAGCTGTACTACCACCAGTAATTATTCCAGCTAAAACATCACCCATTGTCACGGTAATCAAAATAATTAATGGGGTTCGTGCCAAATTTTGCCAGTCTTCATCATTACGAGCAGAAGAAATAACTCTTGCTAAAGAAACTGCTAAATAAAGTACGAACAAAGCACGCAAAGAGTTAAAATTTTGGGGGCGACCACGCCGCTAGAGCGGCTGGTCTATAAGGCTTATAGCTCTCAAGCCCCTTTGATAAAATGACTTTTTATTCGCAATAAGGTTGAGCATTTCCTCTACCCATAACTGACACTCATGAAAACCAACCAGCCAACTTTCGCCATATAAACCTATCCAAAAGTTACTATGTCTTCTTCTGGTTCTACCTGTTTCTGTCAAACGACAAACATATTTCTGTTGTCCCTGCGCTCGTGTTCTTTGCCCGTGAAGCCACGCCGAAGTCATTGCCAAAGCAATTAAAACAATCAATTTAATTAATCTATCAGGCGAAGTTTTAGAATCCTCAAGGTTATATCCTCCAGTTTTACAATCCTTAAACATGGCTTCTATGCCATAACGTTGTTTGTAGATTTGAGTTGCACTGTTTAAATCAGTCAGATTAGTTAATAAATACCAGGGTTCCTTTTCTTGCTTACCTCGATATTGTCTTTTCCAATAAGCAGCTAAATTGAAGCGATTAAAGCCTTTCTTTTGAGTTAAACTAATATGTGGATAAAATAAGCGAATACCTGGTTGAATCGGAATGCTACTTAACGGTTGAAACTTTTGTCTTTTCTGTCGGAAAGTTGTATCACATTTTTGACGTAGGACAAAACTCAGATGCTGACCGTGCAACCATTGTGCTAGTTCTATGCTATGAAACTCTCTATCTCCAACGACAACTAATTGATATTTTTTTAATAGCAGAATTACTGGACGTAATACTTGTTTTTGTTCAGCTAGGTTACAAGCTCCTTTTTTATCTAACAATGTCCAGAAGATCGGGAAAGCTCTTTTTTGATGGATGGCACTGACCATCAAAACATTGTTGTCTTTCCACTGCGTCCTATCAATAGCGATGATTAGTTGGCTTCCAGCTTTGAGTTGACGATCAAAAATCTCTCTAATCAAGGGAAACCATAGAGCAAGTACACTTAAGGAGCCAAGAGATAAAAAACGTTGAACATGGCGACGACGACTGTTTTCTAAAATTGGTAATGGCAGGTGGGCTGCGAGTCTTTCTATCTTGACACTTTTGTGAGATTGTAATAACCATACCAGCATCTTTAAAGTTATTAATTGTGCTGGCTTGAGATATTTTTCTAGGTATTTTTGATAAAATGATGGCAACATTTTTAATGTGGTCTTGTATCAAGTGCGAGACCGTTCTTTTTTATCACAGTTTGATACTTTTTTCTCTATAGAGAGCTTGTTGTCAATAAGCTGACAGTTTTTTGATAAGGGCTGAACCCTGATGTGCAAAGCACATCAGGCTTTGGGGGCGCTTGTCGCCCCCTGAAGCAAGCAGGTCTGTTGATGCCAGGGTTATTCGAGGTAAGTCGCGGTGTTCCTGTCGGTTTGGCGATAGAGGAAATCTTGCTGTTAGATGAATGTAGTCTTGAAGGGGAATGGGAAGGACAAGTACGATTTCTGCCTTTGCGTTAACGATCGCTATTAAGTCCATTCCAAAAAACTGCGATCGCATCTAATATTTCCTCTCCTCCTTGCATAAACTTATCGCGATCAAAGTCTGCATGGAAATAAACCTCTTCTAATTCTTCTAAGGTATGTCCCGCGTGTTGCCCTTCAACGCGATTATGCCAAGTAAAGAAAGCTAACCTTAGTTGCGGATGCCTTGACTGTTTTATTCTTAGCAAACCTTCTTCTAATTCTTGCCAAAAACCAGCCGCAGCCCAATTTTCCACTGCAAAGCTAGCGCCTTCAGCAATTAAAGGATCGTCGCTACCATAAAGGCGAATCAACTCATCGCAGAAGTGCAATGTAGTTGCACTACCATGTTTGCGCTTACCTATATCTGCATAACTTAGTCCCAAGCCTTCCGCGACTCCAATCAACCATTCAAAATGAGCCGCTTTAAAACGACAAATTCCACCATCTACAGTACCTTCAATACTGACTAATTCTGGATCGCCTTCTAAATCTTTTTCATCTTCTGTTTGGGCAGCATTACCGCCTATTTTTTGCCCAACTTTGCGATAAATTACGCCTAATTCATTTAACAATATTTCCCTACTAGCACGAGACTGTTGCAAAGTAGAAGCATTAATAGTTTTGGCTAAAGCAGCTAATAAAAACTGATTAGAGAATACCGAAAATTGCTGGATAAAGTGCCGTAATTCTTCATCATTAGCAGTACCTTGACTAAACCAACGGGTATAAATATTATTAGTAATAACTGAGTGCTGAAAGAATTTATTTTCAACTTCACCCAAAAACTCTTGAAATTCTGCTACTTGCTGTTGAGTTAATTCGCCTTGCTGCAAACGTTTTGTAATGCGCTCAGAAATAGTGACGTGGGGAGTTACTGATATAACTTGAGACATAATGCTGCTCCGATATTAAATAAATTGAGGGGTGAAGAGTTAATAATTCAAACAACCTTTTACACAACCAGAGTAAATTTTATACATCATCTGCGTTTATCTGCGGTTAAATTCAAAACAAAAAAACTAAGCAAGCCAACTATATACATAATCTTTGTCCTCCAAAGAAACAGCATTTTGCGTCAACTTCAAAGGATGGAAAGTATCAACCATCACAGCCAATTCATCAGTTTTTTCCTTACCAAGTGACCCTTCATACATTCCAGGGTGTGGGCCATGAGGAATACCGCTAGGATGAACTGTTATTGACGATCGCTCTATGCCTTTACGCGAGATAAAATTGCCTTCAACGTAATAAATCATTTCATCTGAATCAACGTTGGAATGGTTATATGGTGAAGGGATTCCCGCAGGATGATAATCTAATAATCGTGGGACAAAAGAACAAATAACAAACCCTGGAGCCGTAAAAGTTTGATGAACTGTTGGGGGTTGATGAATACGACCTGTAATCGGTTCAAAGTCTGCTATATTAAACGCAAACGGCCAAAGATGACCATCCCACCCTACAACGTCTAATGGATGGTGGCGATAAAGAAAACTGGTAATATGATTTCTTGCTTTAACGCGCACCTCAAATTCACCTGTTTTATCAAAGGTAATTAGTTCTTCAGGTGGGCGAATATCTCGCTCGTTATAGGGAGAATGCTCTAAAAATTGACCGTAACGGTTGATGTAGCGTTGTGGAGGTTCTATATGTCCGTAGGATTCAATTACTAGCATTCTTTGCCCTACGTTTGTATCAGGAAGAATGCGCCATACTACTCCTGTCGGAATTACTAAATAATCTCCAGGGTGATAACGGATAATTCCATACTGGCTTTCCAATATACCTGTACCGTCGTGAATGAAAATGATTTCATCGCCTTGAGCAAAACGATACCAATACTGCATTGGTTCAGTAGGTCGCGCAATATAGATACAGACATCGGAGTTAGCCATGAGGGGGAGACGAGATGCGATCGCATCCCCTCCTTCAACTACACTAGCTGTACGGATATGATGGGGACGTAAAGCACCTTCTTCTGCATAGGCAATTTCTATCTTTTTTTCAAATAATATCTTGGCTATTTGAGTAGGGGGATGCAAATGATAAAGCAGGGATTGAATACCTGAAAAGCCATGAATCCCCATTAATTCTTCGTGATACAAAGAACCGTTGGCTTGTCTAAATTGGGAGTGTCTTTTATGAGGAACATTCCCCAATTTATAGTAATAACTCATGCTTTCCCCCTGTTAGCGGTTAGCCTATTGAGGACAAAAATAATAGATGTAGCTGTAGTCAAAGTGACAGATAATTAACCACAGATAAACACAGATTGACACAGATGGACTAAATGAGTAATGCTACGAAGTCTAATTACTAATTGCTGGTCATTGTTAATTGTCAAAGGTTTCCTCGTCGTGATTGTTCTTGTTCAATTGCTACAAATAAAGCTTTAAAATTACCTTCGCCAAAGCCTTGTGCGCCATGTCGTTCGATAATTTCAAAAAATACTGTTGGTCTATCTTGCACTGTTTGGGTAAATATTTGGAGTAGATACCCCTCTTCATCTCGATCAACTAAGATTCCTAATTCGGCTAATTTATCAATTGGCTCATTGATTTTCCCTACCCTTGCTTCTAATTCTTGGTAATAACTTGGCGGTACGTTTAAAAATTCTACTCCTGCTTCTCTGAGTTTCGTAACTGTTTCGATAATGTTGTCAGTCGCTAAAGCAATGTGTTGTACACCAGGATCATGGTTATATTCCAGATATTCTGTTATCTGGGATTTACATTTACCATTTGCTGGCTCATTAATTGGTAGTTTAATTCTACCTGTGCCATTTTTCATTACTTTAGATGCTAAGGCGGAATACTCTGTAGAAATAGCTTTTTCGTCAAAGTGCGCTAAGACATTAAAACCCATTGTTTCTTCAAAGAAGCGCACCCATTTATCCATTGCGCCCATTTCTACATTGCCGACAATATGATCGATGTGCTTTAATCCTATTTTATTGTTGTTAGCGACTACTTTGTACCGACGTTGGAACGCTGGAGCAAATACGCCAGAGTAATTATGACGCTCAACAAATTTAATTAAAACATCACCGTAGACATGAATTGCTGAGTAACGCAGTACCCCAAATTCGTCTTCTTCTTCGGTGGGAGAAATAGCACTAACCGCACCCCGTTTGGTTGACTCTTGGTAAGCAGCAACAGCATCGGGTACTTCTAGAGCAATAACTGCGATCGCATCCCCATGTTTCTGTACACTTTGAGCTATGGGATGCTCTGGATTCATTGCTGTACTTAAAACAAACCTGATATCCCCTTGCTCCATTACATACGAGGCGATTTCTCGACTACCTGTTTCTAAACCTCGATAAGCAGTATTGGTGAACCCAAAACACTTTTCATAAAAAATAGCTGCTTGTTTAGCATTACCAACATAAAATTCTAGATGATCAAAGCGGTGTATTGGGAATAAATCACTCATTAACTGCTTACTTTCAACAGCTTCTTTTGCTGCGAAACTGTTCGGGAAATTATGATTAGTGGGTTGTTTAAGTGGAGATACTGTCATTTTTTCCTTACTTTATATACATTTAAAGAATAATTAACTATTGAAATGAATGCTTCTAACTATGTATTACATCTTTTTGTTAATTATCAAAGACCATCTTGAGAAAGATATATATTTTTTTAAGCATCCCCCCAAAGATAGGTTTAAGTAATTTACTAAATAGCTTAACTTAGTGAGTTTCAAGTAACTTAAGAAAAAACGCAGGAAAATTTATAAATTTAGAGCATAAAGAGTTATTAGTAGTGAGCATTAACTCATACTAAAAAAGTAGGGTAATTACAGACATTACTAAATAACCAGCTAAATTTAAACAACCAACTATGCTAACGCAAAAACTTTGTTTTTGGCAGTTAAAACATTGATAGCGACAGCCATTGATCTAGCTATAATAAAAACAATAGCCTGATTAAAGACGACTCTCATTTACTGCTAACCAAACAGATAAAATTGTTTTCTAAGTGACAAATTCTAAACTTAACGATTGATAATTAATTCATAATACAATTATAGATTCTTTTATTAGGTAACGACAACTAATCAGATAGTGCAACTTAAGTGGTAACTAGATCACTAATAACTGTAGAGGGAGGTAATATACCTGATGTTGGCATCGTTAAAAGTGCTGTTAGATTCAGTAGTAGATTATGCGGGGTTGTTCCCTCCAGCTAAACTGACGATGGCGGAAGCGATCGCCAATTACGCGCAATACCTGTGCGATCGCTATAATTGGATGTTAGGTCGCTTTGTACTACCAGCATCACGGTTACTTGAATTTGAGGAAATATTAGCAAAATTAGCCTTAACCGAGGAAAAAACGCAGCAGTGGTCTTTAAGCTTAATTCTTTCTCAAAATTGGCAGTTAGAACTAGAGCAAGTTAAATTGTGGCAAGAGCGGGGTAGAATTGCGATCGCATCCCTAGAATTTCCCCCCCTACCACCTACAGAAATAGAAAAAGTTATTCCTCCTCTGCCTAACTCGGTGGAAGCTTTTTGTGAAATCCCCTTTAATGCAGACTTACAAGCATATTTCACAATTTTAAAAAACTCCCCCATTGCCGCTAAAATTAGAACTGGAGGCATAACCGCCGAAGCATTTCCTAGCACTAATCAACTGTGTGAATATATCTTTGCATTTGCAGACGCTAAAATTCCCTTCAAAGCAACAGCAGGTTTGCACTATCTATTACCAGGAAAATATCGTTTAACATACGAACCAGATAGCCAACTAGCAACAATGTACGGCTTTTTAAACGTTACCCTGTTAACAGCATTTATTTACACACAAAAATTCACCCAACAACAAGCACTAAATTTACTTCAAGAAACATCAATAAATTCTTTTCAATTTAAGCCAGATAGTATTACTTGGCAACAGCAGCAACTAAGCATTTTAGATATAGAGAAAAGTCGCCAGTTCTTCCGTTCCTTTGGTTCATGCTCATTTCAGGAACCAATAGCAGATCTTATAACTTACGCATTTTTACCAAATACTGAGGCTTTAGAAGCTGGTGATACTACAGTTTAATCCCCAATACTTGGGTGTAAGCTCCTCGCGCCTGGGTAACGCCGATGGTGCGCTCTGCTGATTCAATCATGGGTCGTCTGAGACTCACAACTATAAATTGTGCTTGTTGTGCTTGCTGTTTGATCATTCTAGATAGTCGTTCTACGTTTGCCCCATCAAGAAACATATCGACTTCATCAAAAGCATAAAACGGTGAGGGACGATAGCGTTGTAAGGCAAAGATAAAGCTAAGTGCTGTAAGGGATTTTTCACCACCTGACATGGAAGCAAGTCGCTGTACTGGTTTACCTTTGGGGTGAGCGACTAAGTTTAAGCCACCGTTAAATGGGTCTTCGGGGTCGTCGAGTTGTAGGTAGCCATCACCATCAGAAAGTGTGGCAAAAATAGTTTGGAAGTTTTCATTAACTGCATCGAATGCTTCTTTAAAAGCGTGTAGCCGTAAGGTAGTAAAATTTTCAATTCTTAATAGTAATTCGGTACGTTCTGCTTCTAGAGTTGTTAGTTTTTCTGTTAGTTCTGAGAGGCGGGTTTGGGTACGTTCGTATTCTTCTAACGCCAGCATATTTACTGGTTCCATTGCTTGCAGACGTTTAGCAAGCGATCGCATTTGTGCTTGTAAACCTGCAAAGTCTCGCGTTTCTTCGTTATCTGGTACTGTGGGCAAAGGATCGGGTAATTCTGCTTGTTGTTCAGTACGTTGTTGTTCTACTGTTGCTAGTTCTGTACGGCGAGTTTGTTGGGTTTCTTGGAGTTTTTGCAGTTGCCATTCTAGTTGTTGTTGGGTAAGATGACGAGATCGCAATTGTTGTTCAGTGCGATCGCGCATTTGTTTTTCTACCCCTAACTTTTCTTCTAATTCTGCAAATGATGCCTGACTTCCAGCAATTTCATGGTTGATAATTGCTAATTGTTCATTGATAATTGATAATTGATTCTGTTGTTGATTTTGTTGCGTTTCAAATTCTCTAAGGCGCTGATTTCCTTCTTGAATTTTTTCTGTTAAACGTTGTTGTTGATTTTTTAATTCTTGTAACTTTTGCTGTGCAGCGCGTAAACTTGTTTCTCGCGTTTGTAACTCTGCTTCCTCTACTTTAATTCTAGATTGAATTTGTTGCCATTCGCTATGAGTTTGAGATGCTTCTAACTCTGTTAAAGCTTGGCGTAAACTTTGCAATTCTGTTTCTTTTGCAGGTAATTCTATCTCTAAAACTTGCAAACGTTGTTGAGCAATATTTAAGTCTTGAGTATTTTTAGATAATTGCGATCGCAGTTGTTCTTGCTGTGTAATTAAATTCTTAATTTCTTTTTGCGACTGTTCAAAAATTAATTGATTTTCCCGCCGTTGTTGCTTGTCTTCATTTAATTTTTGAGATAGATGTTTTGTCTTACTAGAAAGCGTAAATATTTTATCAGCACAACGTTCTAAGATTCGTTCAATTTCTTCTAGTCGCACTTTTAACGTAATAGTTTCAATTGATTCGCCAGCATCACCTGTACCAAAATGTAAGCTAGATTTTTGGTTACTACTACCGCCAGTCATCGCGCCACTAGCTTCTAAAATTTCGCCATCTAAGGTGACAATGCGATATTGACCTAAATGAACGCGGGCAGTATTTAAATTTTCAAATACAATTGTACTGCCAAATACATAAGCAAAAATATTACGGTAGCGAGGTTCGCATTCTACTAAATTAACGGCGTAGTTAATAAATCCATTAGCATAACGTAAAGCTGCTGTTTCTGAAAATCTTGGTGCTTGGATTTTATTTAAAGGTAAAAATGTTGCGCGTCCTGCTTTTCTTTGTTTCAATATTTCAATTGCTGCTGCTGCTACGCCATCATCTTCTACTACTAAATTTCCTAAACGCGCACCTGCGGAAGTTTCTAATGCTAGTTGATAGCGTGGTTCAACTCTACCTAATTGAGCAACTAATCCACAAATCCCATATAGTCCTGCCTGTAATAGTATTTTAGTTGCAAATGTGCCTTGCGCTTCTTGTTGTGCTTGGACTTGCGCTTCTAATTTATCTAGTTGGCGTTGTTTTTCCCTTTGTTCGGAAAGCAGGCGTTTTTGAGTATCTTGTTGAAGTTGCAGTTCTTGTTCTGCTACGGCTAAAGATTGAGCAATAACCTGAACTTCATCAGAACAAGCTGCTAGTTGTTTTTCTAATTCTATGGCATTAGTTTGTTTAGCAATAAGTTCGGGTTCAGTAGTTTGTAAAAGGTGATTTTGCTCTGCTATTTTATCAGCTAGTTGGCTATAACGTTCTTTGAGTTGTGCTTGTTCTGTACGTTGAGGATCAATAGTTTTTAAGATAGTTTCAATTTGACGACTGAGGGCAGTTTGTTGTTGCACCCAAGCTTCGGAAGCAGATGCGATCGCACTCGCAGCTTCTCTACTTTGTTGTACTATTTGTTGAGCAGCGTTTCTTTGCTCTTCTAAAACAGTAATTTGCGTTTGGTGATGTTGTTGCTCTCGGCTAAGTTGTTCTAATCTTTGCTGATGTTGCTGAGTTTCACTTTGCGTTTGTTTAAGTGTTGATTTAATATTTTCTAACGCTACATTTAATTCTTGTTGTTGTCGTTGCAGTTGGCGTTGTTCTGCTTGTTGATTTGCTAGTTTTGACTGTACAGCAATTAGTTCTTCTTCACCTAATGCTTTAACACGGGTATTAAGTTGATCTAGTTCAACTGTTGTTTGCTGAATTTCTGCTGTGAGGTGAGTTAATTGTTCTGTAAGTTGATTATTAGTTTGATCGCCAGCAGCAATTTGTTCTTTAAGTTCCCATTCTTTTTGCTGGAGCGAGCGCCATTTTAGCACCGCTTCCCACTGTTGTTTTTCTTGCAGTTCCGCGCGAAGTTTTTGGTATTTTTCTGCTTTGAGGCGGTCTTGAGATAAGCGATCGCGTTGTAGAATTAATTCTCTTTCCACAATGCGACAGCTATCTTCTCGTTCCTTAACAGATTCTAAAGTTTCCTTTGCTTGAGTAATTTTGCGGTCAAATGCTGCTACCCCAGCTAACTCGTCAATAATTTCTCGACGTTCCCTAGGGTTCATAGAGATAATGCTAGTTACATCCCCTTGCAGCACTACGTTATAGCCTTCGGGATAAACTCGCAGTCTATTTAGTTGTTCATGAAGTTCTGTTAAGGTGCAAGATTCACCATTGATGTAGTAATTTGAGGTATAACTACCTTGCTGAGTAACCCGCAGTCTACGGGTAACACTCCAATCTAAAGATTTAGCTGTTTCTGCATCTCCCTCGCTTCCTTCCTCCTCTGCTAAAGCTGACGGTGCATCACTCAAGTCAAATGTAACCGTGACACTAGCTTCTACGGTTCCGCGATGAGGTTGGTTGTGGTTAACTAAATCGGGAAGACGTTCCGCCCGCATTCCTTTAGAACTGGCTAGTCCTAAGCAAAACAGCAAAGCGTCTAAAATATTTGATTTTCCTGAACCATTTGGGCCAGAAACCACTGTAAACCCTGGTAGCAGGGGAACCTGGGTAGTGCCGCCGAAGGATTTGAAGTGGGAAAGTTCGACGCGCTTAATATGCACCATAGGCGCTGATTAGCTAGGCTGTGCGAAGTGGTACAACTGTATCAGGATAAGAGGTTTAAACAGAATAGCATTAGTTTGGGTAATTGTCACAGATCTTAGTCATTGATCATAGGTCATAGGTCATAGGTCATCGGTCATTGGTCATTGGTGAAAGAATTTTGACTAATGACAAGCGAACTTAAATGTTCAGTTTCTCACAGAGCATAGTATAACTGTAACTGGCTATTAAGGTAGCAGTTACGAATATAGGAGATTTAGGGGCAAACGAAAGAAGGCGACCCCATGATCGCCTTAGAAACCCAAATAATTACAGTATGGATAATACCACATTGGTTCAAACTCAATTTATCTTTAGCGATCGCCACAGAATTCCTGTCACCAACAAAAGTCGCTGTCTGTTTAACTGCTTTACTGTAGCCCAACATCTGAGTAATGCCCTGAATCGCTATGTCAGCGTGTATGAGATTGAAACAATTCAAGAATGGCAATATGTCCTTTGGGTGAAACTTCAAGGAAAAAGCCCTAGATTTGTTAGTAAGAAAAAAATTCAACTAGAATGCGCTAAACCTTCAGATTATGGCAGCATTGTAGTTAATCTTTCCTCTAGAGTTGTTCCTAATATTTCTCCTGATGGTTCTAGTTTTATAACTTATATTGGCTATGGCGATGAAGGATTAGCTAGAAAAGCCAGATCGTATATTCTCAGTCGTGGTTTAGCAATAACCGCAGATGTACGTTTATCTGAGGGAATAACAGCCGAAAAGTGGGAACTAAAATTAATGGGAATGTCGTTAGCAACGGTGATGCACCTGGCGCAGAGGGAAGTAAATCAAGAAATTGAACAGAATGCGATCGCGGCTATGGAGAAACAACGGCAAGTGGAGAGCGATCAAATTGCCTGAGTTGTTATCAATTGTAGGTTGGGTTAAGCGTAGCGCAACCCAACAATGAATAGACCTCTTGTATCAACCAAATTTGGGATAATTAACCACAGATGAAGCACAGATAAACACAGATGGACACAGATATAATCACTATTTTTTGCAAGAGGTTTCATGTTTTAGTATTCCGTTCTTTTAGCTCCTAATTGTGTGAGAATTTTGATAATTTCAGCATGACCTTTGTGCTCCCACCATTGCCTCAAACCGATTTCCGCGAATTCTAGGGCGTTATTACCTTCACCATCGTCGCATCGAGCATGAATATCGGCTCCTGCATTAATCAAAAGTTGCACAATTTCGGTGTATCCTTCATATGCAGCATTGGCTAATGGTGTCGAGCCAGTTGTTGCACCTAAGTTAACATCTGCTCCTGCTTGGATAAGTAGTTCAACAATCTCTTTATGTCCCTCTGTAGCAGCACTACATAATGCTTGTCCGTCGTTGTGATTAACGTTAGCACCGGAATCAATCAACGCCTTTACCTGCTCAATATCTCCTGATTCGGCAGCATCAATCAAAGCAATATCGTTTAATCCTTCCTCAGAAGCTCCTGCTTCTTTGAGCAATTTTACTGTACTATGATAGCCTGCCATTACTGCTTGCATTAGTACTGAGTTACCTGCATCATCTTTGGCATTAACATCTGCTCCTGCTTCAATCAAAGCTCTAACTACAGCATTATTATTTAAAGCAGCCATTAGTGCTGTTTTTCCACCTGCACCTCGCAAGTTAACATCAGCACCACGCTCAATCAGCAGTTTCGCTACTGTATAGCGCGTTTCAGCAACCAACATTAAGGCGCTCATGCCTTCGCCTAAACCTTCATCATTATCGCTTAAGATATCAGGGTCTGCACCTGCATCTAATAATGCTTGAATTACCGGAATACTACCGTAGAAAGCTGCGTACATTAATGCCGTACAACCGTAAGAACCGATCGCATTAACATCAACACCTTGAGCGATCGCTTTTTCCACATCATCGAGGTTGCCGTACATGGCGGCTCTAATAAAGTCTTCTACGGGTTGGTTTTGCTCTCGTTGTCGGCGCTGAATGGTGTTGAGTAATTCTTTCTCGCCATATTTATCAGCTTCCCTCTTAATCTCATCATTTACCAGTGGATAGAGGAAGTTATACACATCCTGATGTCCATTTCTGGCTGCATTCATCAGTGCTGTGTTTCCTTGACTCCAAGTATTGACATCTGCGCCTGCTGCTACCAGTTTTTGCACCATTTCTAAGCGACCTAATAGAGCAGCTAACATAATCACTCGGTAGTTATCTTCTATACCTGGGTTAACATCTGCGCCTGCATCTAGCAATAGTTGAAAAATCTCCATCTGGTTATTGCTCACTGCGATGTCTAGTCCTGTATCACTAATATCTCCACTATTAGGTGATGCCCCCGCTTCTAAGAGTAATTGCACTATATCTACTCTATTTTTAGCTATCGCCATTCCCAAAGGAAAATACTCTGTTTTCCAATCAAACTGATTAACATCTGCACCGTTATTAATCAGTGCTTGTACAGCCTCAATATCTCCTTGAATAATAGCTGCCATTAGGGGAGTGTCTGCATCTTCAGGTCTATACTGCTCTGTAGTCATGGTTGCTACTCCCCAAAGTATTCAATCAATTAGTAGGTTGGGTTAAGCGTAGCGCAACCCAACAATGAATAGGCCTCTTGTATCAGCCAAATCTGGGATAATTAACCACAGATGGACACAGATAAACACAGATGCGATCGCTGATTTTTGCAATAAGTCTAAGTTGTTTTTTATCGCAGATGTGAGCAGATAAACGCAAATGACACAGATGTAAGCCAAGATTTTATTTACTTATGTAAGAAGTAGAATATTTCTCCTCCCTTCTCTCTCCTCTCTCAATCAAAAGTAATCACACTCCGAAGAGATTTACCTTCGTGCATCAAATCAAATGCTTTATTAATCTCTTCAATCGGCATCACATCAGTAATTAACTCATCAATTACAATCTTTCCTTGCATATACCAATCAACAATTTTTGGTACATCTCGCCGTCCTTTAGCACCACCAAACGCGCTTCCTTTCCAAACACGCCCAGTTACTAATTGAAAAGGACGAGTGGAAATTTCTTCACCTGCACCTGCTACACCAATAATTACAGAGGTTCCCCACCCTTTATGGCAGCATTCTAATGCTTGACGCATAACTTTAACGTTGCCAATACACTCAAAAGCGTAGTCTGCACCACCACCAGTGAGATTAACTATATAGGGAACAAGATCTCCCTCTACTTCTTTGGGATTGACAAAATGTGTCATCCCTAATTTTTCTGCTAAGGCTTTTTTGTCGGGGTTAATATCTACGCCGACAATCATATTCGCCCCAACCATACGCGCAGCTTGAATTACGTTTAATCCAATACCACCTAATCCGAATACAACTACATTATCGCCTGCCTGTACGTTGGCTGTGTTAATTACAGCGCCTATTCCGGTGGTGACTCCGCAACCAATTAAACAAACTTTATCAAATGGGGCATCGTCGCGGATTTTAGCTAGGGCAATTTCTGGTAATACGGTGTAATTAGCAAAGGTGGAAGTTCCCATGTAATGGTGTAACATTTGACCATCTAGGGAGAAACGACTTGTGCCATCTGGCATGACACCGCGCCCTTGAGTTTCGCGAATTGCTTGGCAGAGGTTGGTTTTACCGGAGAGGCAGAATTTACACTGGCGACATTCTGGGGTGTATAAGGGAATGACGCGATCGCCTTTTTTTAAGCTAGTAACTCCAGCACCTACATCAACTACTATACCCGCCCCTTCATGACCTAAAATTGTGGGGAAAAGTCCTTCAGGATCAGCACCAGAAAGAGTAAAAGCATCAGTGTGACAAACTCCTGTTGCTTTAATTTCTACTAATACTTCTCCTGCTTTTGGCCCTTCTAGATCTACCATTTCTATGCTTAATGGTTGCTTGGGAGCGAAGGCAACTGCTGCTTTAACTTTCATAATGGTGATTGGGGACTGATAAATTTATCTTAAAATAAAAAGTTAACTGCTAAAAGCTAACCAATAACTACTATTTTACTCAAAAACTACTGTGCGATTTCCATATAATAAAACGCGATTTTGTAAGTGTAATCTTACTGCCCTAGCTAAGACAATTCGCTCTAAATCTTTACCTTTACGGATTAGATCAACTACATCATCTCGATGACTTACTCGCGCTACATCTTGCTCAATAATCGGCCCTGCATCTAATTCAGGTGTTATGTAATGAGCAGTAGCGCCGATAATTTTTACCCCCCTTTCATAAGCTTTCTGATAAGGATTAGCTCCCACAAATGCAGGTAGGAATGAATGATGAATGTTAATTATTTGAGGGAATTTAGCAATAAATTCGGGACTGATAATTTGCATATATTTTGCTAGTACAACTAAATTTATATTGTATTGCTTTAAAATTTCTAGTTGTTTGATTTCTTGCTCTGCTTGATTTGCTTTATTAATTGCTATATGATAATATTCTATTCCAAATTGCTCGGCGATTTCTTTTAATTCAGAATGGTTACTAATAATTAAGGGAATTTCAGCAGTAAATTCTTTAGCTCGTTGTCGCCAAATTAAATCTAATAAGCAATGATCTTGACGACTTACCCAAATAGCAATTCTGGGTATTGTATCAGAAAATACTAGCTTCCAGGTTGCTTGTAAAGGTTGAGCGATCGCAGCAAATGCTGGTGCTATTAACTCTCTTGGTAAATGAAATCCATCTAACAACCATTCAATTCTAGTTAAAAATAAACCAGCTTTAAAATCTGTATGCTGATCTTCATGAATAATATTACCACCATTAGCATAAATAAAGTTAGCAATTTTAGCTACTAAACCCTTTTGATCGGGACAAGAAAATAATAAAGTTGCCGTGGAATTCATCAGATTTTATCCATCTACTTATTTAGCGAAATAACTGCGGATATATTCTTTTCCACGCTATCACAATAGAAGCAATTAGTAACACTATCATCCACACTAATTCTAATAGCCAGTATTTAGGATACTCTAGTGGCCAACGTAATAAATCAACTAAGGGAGATAAAGGTAATACTCTAGCTATATTTCTTAAAATTGGCGGTAAAACTTCACGGGGAAAAAATGTACCGCAGATATTGTACATTGGGACAACAAATACAAAAAAAGGTACATTCATTTCATCAACACTACGGACAAGTCCTGCTGTTAAAACTCCCAATGATGCAAATAGAATACTACCTAAAATAAGTAAAGGTAAACATAGAAGTAGATTAGAAACAGAATAAAGTCCAAAACTTACAGCAACAACTCCTGTAATTACACCCGAAATCAATCCTCGCGTTGCACACCACAATAAATCGCCTAAAAACACTTCTGTAAAAGTTAATGGCGCTGTCAAAAGTGCTTGCCAAATTTTTTGAAATTTTAGACGAATAAAACTGCCATAAGCGCCTTCAAAATATGATTGAGATAGGACAGCGATGGCAATCATTCCAGGTGCAATAAATTGGATATAGCTGACATTTTTATCTGCATAAATTGCTGCTCCTACTAACGGTGTTAAACCAAGCCCAAAGGCAGTAAGATAAATTAACGGCTCTAACATTGGGGGTAAAAAGTTTACCAGCCAAGTATTTTGGTAAACTTTGAAATGTCGTCGCCAAACTGAATATACTCCCCAAGGTGTAATTGATAAATTGTGGTTCATTGCTATCCAATTAATTGAGTGTTGATAATTGATAATCTTTAATTGCTAAAAAATGCCACCGCCAAACTTAATATACTCCACAACCTATGATTAATGACTTACTTTTTATTGTTGGCAAACTAATTGTTAATAATTCAAGGAAGAACCCGTTAGCCGCAAGAAAACGTCTTCGAGATTAGCACGTCTGCGGGTCAGATTTATTGGCTGAGTAGCAACAATTTTTTCCCAAACAAAATTTGGATTATCTAAAGGTAAAGTTAATAAATAGTTGTTGCCAAAAGCACGACACCAACTCCCTGTTTCCGTAGCTATTTGTTGAAGAATTGCTTCATCAACACCTTCAATTTCTACAATTTCTTGACCAACGCGGCGCAAAATTAGTTCTTTAGGAGTACCTTGATCTATTACTTGACCTTGCTGGAGAAGCAGGAGGCGATCGCACAATCTCTGCGCTTCATCCATATAATGGGTAGTTAGTAAAACACCACAACCTTTTTGTTTTAATTGACTAACAATTTTCCAAAATTCTTGTCGTGCATCTGGATCTAAACCTGTGGTAGGTTCATCTAAAAATACTACTTTGGGATGATTAATAATTGCACGTGCTAAGACTAATCTGCGTTTTAACCCGCCAGAAAGTTCATCTGGTTTATATTTAGCGTAGTCTTGTAATCCCACTTGCGCGAGGACTTCCCCTGCGCGATGCAATGCTGGTTTACCACGTAAACGATAGTGATGAGCAAAGTAAATTAAATTTTCTATAACTGTAAAATCTGTATCTAAATTATCTTCTTGAGTGACAATACCCATTTGATAACGCGCTTGCCGACCTTGAGTAAGTACATTCCAAGATCCTAACAGCACAAAGCCACGACTAGGAATTACTCCGCCATATAACATTCCTAGTGTAGTGGTTTTCCCCGCACCATTTGGCCCTAAAAGACCAAGCACTTCTCCAGGGTTAAGTGTAAAACTAACATTTTCTACGACTGTGCGATCGCCATATACTTTCCACAGATTGTTAGCTACCAGCGCCATTGAGCTATTATTATCGCTAGTTTCGACTTGTTTTATCTGAAATTTCTCTGCGTCCATTTGCGGTTGATCTGCATTTTTTACTTAACTTCAGATCTAAACAACAAGTCTAATACCAAATTCAGAAGTTTTAACAAATTATTTAAATACGCTGCCAAATAATGTAGTATCTTGCCTTTATTCCATCCTCTTCCCAATCTGGGCTAATTATTGACATTGTGGTTTCTGTAAGTTCACTAAAAAAGCGCTCTACAGTAGTTCCCACGAAATTTGGGTATGAGCTAACTTCAGGATAAGAAATAACTTTATCTGCTACAATTTCGTACTTCCCCCAATAACTCATGGAAGTATCAACAGACGCTACCACTTCTTCTGGGTCTGGTTCATACTCATTAGTATATTTAGGGCGGTTAGCATTCATCACATGGAATGAGACGTAGCCATTATCTGTGTAAATTGTGTAACCAATAGCATCTTCACCAAACGGGTAATCAACTTTCCCATTATCCATTTGAATTTGCAAAGATATTAGTTTCCAACTACCTAAAAGAGGATTTTTTATCATTGTTTGTTTCTCTAGGTATAAAAATATTTTATTTCAGCTACTAAAATTCAGTTAGTATTTATAGTTTATACTAAGTTGATAGTTTAACTAAATATCAATTATAGCATTTAAAAAATAAAACAATAAATAAATAAGATTAACATAAACTTAATTTTTATTTAAATTTACTGGGTTTATGTGAGATTTTAATTGTGCAGCTAATACATTAACATGGGGTTCACCCATAATAGTGTAATGATTCCCTGGAATCTTATGTACTTCTATAGGAATAGAAGATAATTCAGCCCAACCTAATGTATCATCTTGCTGTTTTACAGAATCCTCAGTAGTGAATTTTTCTGTTGCGAACAGTGGGAATGCTTCACTAGCAGTAAACAAATCAATTTGTTGGGAATAAACTTGCGGTACATAACTACCCAAGGCTTGCAAGTTAGATTTGAAAACCTGAATTAGTGGGCGAATGTATTCAATAGTAGCAGTTGCAGGTAAAATACTAGCTTGCTGTGCTTGATTGAGAATATATTGTAACTGTTCTTCTGGTTTAAGTTGGCGTAGATGCTGACTCCATGTAGCAATATCTTTGCCGATATCTATTCCTAAATCGGTAGCAAACCAAGTTAATAAATCAGCATCATCGAATTGTGCAAGCTGATAATTATATTTGGGGGCGCTACTATCTATTAATGCTAATAGTGCGACTTCTTGTCCTTGTTGTTGTAGCTGCTGCGCCATTTCAAAAGCTACTATCCCGCCAAAAGACCAACCACCTAGTAAATATGTCCCTTGTGGTTGAATAGTTTGCAAAGCTTTAATGTATTCAGCCGCCATTTGTTGGATTTGTGTAAACGGTTGATTACCATCTAAACCTTTTGCTTGTAAAGCATAAAATGGTTGTTCTGTTCCTAAATAATGTGCTAGTTTTTTATAGCAAAAAACATTGCCGCCAATTGGATGAACACAGAATAAAGGTTGTTTGTTCCCAGTACCTCTAATTGTTACTAAGTGGGATAATTTAGTTAATTCTGGTGCTTGATGAACTAAATTAGAGTTGGTTTGAGTTTTTTCAATTAAAGTGGCTAATCCTGCAATTGTTGGGGTTTCGATTAAATTTTTTGTTGATAGCTCTATTTTCAAATTTGTACGTAATTGTGAAATTAATTGCACAGCTAATAAAGAGTCACCTCCTAGCTCAAAGTAATCATCATAAATGCCTACTTGTTGAATTCCTAAAAAATCTTGCCAAATATTAACAAGTTTTTGCTCTAAATCATTTTTAGGGGCAATATATGTATTTTGCACAGGTCTTTGATATAATGACTCTGCTTCATTTTGAGTAGATGTGGAATTTGGCTCGTAGTTAACTGCATTACCTAGAGATAAATCTAATTTGTTTGGTAATTGTTGATCTACTACTAAGGTTTGAGGATGAATATTATTTAATGGTTGTGGTGGTTCTATCCAATAACGTTGACGTTCAAAGGGATATGTAGGTAATGGTATGCGATGACGTTTTTCATCTTTATAGTATTTAGACCAATCTATCTCTATACCTGATAACCAAAGTTTGCCGATTGTAGTTAATAAGAATGCTAGATCAGATTGTTTTTCTTGGGGATGACGGACGGAAGAAAGTACAATTTGCTGTTCAGGTTTGTCTGGATGTCTTCTAGTTAATGTGCTTAATGTTTGTCCTGCGCCAATTTCTAATAAGATCCAATCCGGTTCTGTAAAAAATTGTTTTACTCCTGCTGCAAAACGTACTGTTTGGCGTAAGTGTTTCGCCCAATAATTAGGATTGGTTGCTTCTGCGGCTGTTATCCAATTACCAGTTAAGTTAGAAATATAGGGAATTTGTGGTGGTTGAAGATTAATTTGTCTTACGCGCTGTGTAAAGGGTTCTAATATTGGTTCCATCATCGCTGAATGGAAGGCGTGGGAGGTATGGAGATGGCGACATTCTACACTTTGTTGATTTAATTGTGATTCTAGTTGCGCGATCGCATTTTTGTCCCCAGATACCACACAATTAGTTGGTGAGTTAATGACAGCGATCGCAACTTCTGCATTAAGATATGGTTGCAAGTCTTGTTCAGACAATGGTACAGCAAGCATAGACCCTGGTGGCATTTGCTGCATCAATTGTCCCCGCGCTGCTACTAATGATAATGCTTCGTCTAAGGAAAAAACTCCCGACAGACACGCGGCGACATATTCACCAATACTATGCCCAATCATCGCTTGGGGAGAAATACCCCATGCGATCCATAATTTAGCTAAGGCGTATTCAATTACAAAGATAGCTGGTTGTGCGATCGCAGTTTGCTTAATTTTCTCTGTAGCTGCTTCTAGTTGTTCTTCACTAGGATATAAAATATCACGCAAGTCAAGTTTTAAGTAAGGCTTAAGTATTTCTGCACAATGATCAATTTGTTCTCTAAATATGGGCTCAAACTGATACAGTTCTAAGCCCATATTTACATATTGCGAACCCTGTCCTGAAAACATAAATACGACAGGACGCTGCTTTGACTCTTGGAAGTTACTAAAAATCTGGTCAAGTGTTTTTAAAGCAGTTTTAGCGTCTTCTAAGTCACTGCAAACAACTATCCGCCGATGGTTAAAATCTTTGCGACCCACTTGTAATGTGTAAGCGGCATCTGCCAAGTTAATATCAGGATATTGCTGGAAGTGTGCAACTAAATTTTTAGTAGCGGTATCGAGTGCAGTTGCAGTTTTAGCAGAGAGTAATATTAGTTGTGCTGGGCGAGATTCTGAAGAGTTTTCAATAATTGGAGATTCTTCTAAGATAACGTGGGCGTTAGTACCACCAATACCAAAAGAACTAACTGCTGCGCGAAGGGGAGAACCCGACCCCCCATCAGGGTTTCCGTTAACGGGGAGGGGGGGTTTCCATTCGGTTAGTTTGTTGTTTATATAAAAAGGACTGTTGGCGAAATCAATTTTCGGGTTAGGTTTTTTAAAATGTAAGCTAGGGGGAATTAATTTATGTTTAAGTGCGAGAACTGTTTTAATAAACCCTGCAACTCCGGCGGCGGTGTTTAGATGTCCAATATTAGTTTTAACTGAACCAATAGCACAGAAGCTTTTTTTATTAGTATGTTGACGAAAAGCTTGGGTTAAAGCAGCAATTTCAATCGGATCGCCAAGTGGGGTAGCGGTTCCGTGTGCTTCAATATAAGTAATGGTTTCAGGATCTACTTCAGCTATTGCTAAAGCTTGGGCGATCGCTTCTGCTTGACCATCAACACTAGGCGCAGTGTATCCAACTTTCATCGCACCATCATTATTAATCGCAGAACCTTTAATTACAGCATATATATAGTCACCATCTGCGATCGCATCTTCTAATCTTTTTAGCAAAACAACCCCAAGACCATTACCCCCAACAGTACCCTGAGATTGAGCGTCAAATGCTCTACAATGTCCATCAGGAGAAAGGATCATTCCTTCCTCATATAAATATCCTGTCTTCTGCGGTAAACCAATAGAAACACCGCCAGCCAAAGCCAGATCAGATTGATAATTTAATAAGCTTTGACAAGCCATAGAAATAGCCACTAATGAAGTCGAGCAAGCAGTTTGCACATTAATACTTGCTCCTTTAAGATTTAATTTATAAGATACACGGGTAGGCAAAAAATCTTTATCGTTAGCAATATACATTTGATAATCGCTAACTGTTCTTTTTAGGCTGGGGTTCTTATAAAGATTATTCAAAAAGTATGTACTTAAACCACTAGCACCTGCATAAACGCTAATTAATCCTGGGTAATTTTCAGGGTTATATCCAGCACTTTCTAAAGCTTCCCAAGCACATTCTAAAAATAGACGATGTTGAGGGTCTGTAATTGCAGCTTCTTTAGGAGAAAACCCGAAAAAAGCAGCATCAAATAAATCAATATTTTCTACAACACCATTGGCTTTAACATAATTAGGATCATTTAATTCTTCAGCCGTAATCCCAGAAGCTAATAATTCTTCGTCAGAAAAAAACGAAATTGACTCTACACCATTTTTAAGATTGTGCCAAAATTTATCAATGTTTTTCGCACCTGGAAACCTCCCAGACATCCCAACAACGGCTATGCCTTCAATAGCATCATCCTGAATCAAATCCTGAGATTGGCTGTAAAAATCAGTTAACCCATCTGTGTTCATCTGTGGATATCTGTGGTTAATTATGTAAAACTTGCCGGAGCAATAGATTTCTTGCTCATTGTTCATCGCTAACTGTTTACCTTTTCCTTTGTTTTTGTTTATTTAGAGCTTGTTTTTGCTTCTGAGCGCGAACTGACAAGTCAGCGCTTGCGCGATCGCTAATTTGCGGTATAGGCGCTTCGTCGCTTGGTTGTTTATTTAAGTATTGAGCTAAAGTGCTGATTGTTGGATACTTAAACAAATCCACAATAGATATTTTGTTGTTTAACACTTCTTGCAATTTGCTTTGCACCTGCACTATTAGCAAAGAATGACCGCCTAGATCGAAGAAGTTGTCATTTATTCCCACTCGTTCTATTTGCAAAACTTGCTGCCAAATTTTAGCAATAGTTTGTTCTATTTCCGATTTAGGTACTAGATCAACAGCTTCTAATACTGATTGTATCTCAGGATCTGGAAGTGCCTTACGATCTAGTTTACCGTTAGGAGTTAAAGGTAATGCCCGCATTAGTACAAAACTAGCAGGAATCATATAGTTAGGTAACTGTCGCTGTAAGAACTGGCGCAAGTTTTGAGTAACTGTACGTTGTAAAACTTTTAAGAAACCTTGGGCTTGTAGCAGGTAATCTAAACTGCGATCTACCTGTGCTTGCTCAGTTGCATTGATAGTAAATTGAATACCAGCTTTTTGTCCTTGCTGCCATGCAATATTACCTGTTAACCAGCATTCCTCAGTATTACCTGGAAGTAGCAAGCGCAAACGAATAATTTGACCACGTTGCCAAATTTTAGGCACTCCTACTAAGCAAAGACCACCAAGAGAAATGTCTTCTGTTGTTAATTGAATGATGGTGTTGTCAAGTTCTACACTGACTACAGTTTGATATGGTAAGCGATCGGGGATGAGGTTGGAGACAATATAACTAACTAAGCGTTGATCGCCTCGCTGATCTGCACTCGCTATTACGAATGCTTCGCGCACGTCGGGATGTTTTAATAGTGCTGCTTCAATTTCACCGAGTTCTATACGGAAACCACGAACTTTTACTTGATGGTCGATCCGTCCTAAATATTCGATATTACCGTCTGGAAGATAACGGGCTAAATCTCCTGTTTTATAGAGTCGATCTGAGGTTGGGAGTGAAAGAAGCCCGCCCCTTGCACCCTCTGCGTTAACGGGGAGGGGGTGAGAGGATAGGACATTAAATGGGTTGGGAATAAATTTTTCGGCGGTGAGGTCTGGACGATTTAAGTAACCCCTAGCTAAACTTGCACCCCCAATGTATATTTCCCCAAAGACACCCGCAGGAACAAGTTGTAGTTGCTTGTCTAATATATAGATTTGTGTATTAGCTATCGGACGACCGATATGAAGCTTTTGGTTACTTTCAGATAATGGGGCGATTGTTGCACAAACAGTTGATTCTGTTGGCCCATAAGCGTTGAAAAAGCGACGACCAAATGCCCATTTAGCCACAAGCTCGGAGGCGCAAGCTTCTCCAGCTACAATAATTGTTTGTAATGTTTCCAGTTCCTCTGGCGGCAGAACTGCCAGCACTGATGGTGGTAAGGTAACAGTTGTAATCTCTTCGTCGCGTAAAAGCTTAATTAAACCATCTCCTGGAAGCAATGATTCGCGGCTTGCTAGTACGAGCCTTGCCCCTACTATTAAAGCCATAAAAATCTCCCAGACAGAAGCATCAAAGCTGAAAGAGGCAAATTGAAGTACACGGCTGTTTAACTGCAAATTAAACAGTTGAATTTGGGCTGTGACTAAATTACACAAGCCACTGTGGGTTAATAAAACTCCCTTGGGTTTACCTGTTGAGCCAGATGTATAGATTGCATAAGCTAAATTCTGGGATGCAACTGAATTTACTAAGTTATGCTGACTGTTTTGGTCAATTAAATCCCAGTCACTATCGAGATTGAGAACAAACGCTTGATGTTGAGGCAGAGATTTTACTAAATCTGATTGAGTAAGTAGTACCGAAACTTGTGCATCTAAGAGCATGAATGCTAAACGCTCTTTCGGATAAGCAGGGTCTAGCGGCAAATATGCACCACCAGCTTTAAGAATGCCTAAGATACCGATTACCATTTCTAAAGATCGCTCTACGCAAATACCTACTAGCACCTCCGGTTTTACACCGAGCGATTCGCTACGCGACAGCTTCGCTGAACGCAAGTAATGCGCTAGTTGGTTAGCTTTAGCATTAAGCTCACTATAAGTGAGTTGTTTGTCTTCAAAAATTACCGCAACAGCATCAGGAGTTTTTTCTACTTGCGTTTCAAATAACTGATGAATACAAGCATTTGTTGGATAATCTAGCTCTGTAGAATTCCACGCCTGTAACTGTTGAAATTCTGCTGCTGTTAACAAAGGTAACTCAGCAATTTTTTGCTCTGGATTAGCAACAATAGCTGTTAGTAAGGTTTGAAAATGTCCGATGAGACGTTGGATTGTTGTAGCATCAAATAAATCTGTGTTGTATTCCAACTCTCCAACAATTTCGTCATTTATTTCTAGTAGTTGCAAAGACAAATCAAATTTTGCTGTACCAGTATTTACCGCTAATTCGCTTAACTTCCAGCTAGAATTTAATTCTAGTAAAGGGACATTTTGAAGAGCAAACATTACTTGTACCAAAGGACTTTGGCTCAAGTTTCGCTCTGGTTGGACAGTTTCTACTAATTTTTCAAATGGTAAATCTTTGTGAGCGTAAGCTTCTAAAGTAACTTCCCGTACCCGTTTTAATAGCTCTCTAAAACTGGGAGAACCTGAAAGATTAGTGCGTAGAACTTGAGTATTGACAAAAAAGCCGATTAAGCTTTCAATTTCAGACCAATGCCGACCCGAAATTGGTGAGCCTACTAAAATATCTTCATTGCCTGTGTAGCGATAAAGTAAAATTTTAAACCCTGTCAATAACGTCATAAATAAAGTGGCATTTTCTTGACGTGACAGTTGCTTAATAGCTGTAGTTTGCGATTTATCAATTATTAACGTTTGACAAGCACCTGCAAAAGTTTGCACTGCTGGTCTAGGTCTATCAGTAGGCAGTTGTAGGACTGGTAAACTGCCGCCTAATTGCTTTTTCCAATAAGCAATATTTTGTTCTAATACCTCTCCTTGTAACTGTTGCAGTTGCCAAATACCAAAGTCTGCATATTGAATAGGTAACTCTGGTAAAGTACAAGGTTTTTGTTGAGCAAAGCTTTCATATAACGCCATTAACTCCCGCGTAAACACACCCAAAGACCAACCATCAGAAACGATGTGGTGCATTACGAACACTAAGATATGTTCGGTTGCAGTTAAATGTATGAGTGTGACACGCAATAGGGGGTCTTGCTCTAAATCAAATGGTTGCTGTACTGCTAAATCAACTATGTTTTGAGCTTCAAGAGGACGTGAATTTAGTGGTAATTCCTCTAAATCAAATACGTTTATATGTAGTGGTATATTTGCGGAAATAACCTGCACTGGTTGCCCATCTACCTGAGTAAAATTAGTCCGTAAAGCTTCATGCCTGCGGATAATTTCTTGGCAACTTTGCTCAAAAACAGTAACATCCAACAATCCTGTAAATTCTAAGATTAAAGGTAGATTGTATTTGGGACTACCAGGGTTTAACTGCTCTAAAAACCACAGTCGTTGCTGGGCAAAGGAAGTAGGAATCAGGTGAGGTCTGGTAACTTTTTGTAGCGGTGTTAGTTGAATATTTATTTCATGATGCACAACAGGCGCATCATCTAATTTGAATGATGACTGACTCATTAATTCAATTCTTTGCGCCATCCCTGCTACTGTAGGAGATTCAAACAAGCTACGCAAGGGTAATTCCATTTTAAAAACGTCACGAAGTCTGGAAATAACTTGCATTGCCAAGATAGAATTTCCACCTACTTCTAAAAAGTTGTCGTGAATACTAACTTGTTGCCCCAAAAGTTTCATCCAGATTCCTGCTACTACTTCCTCTACAGGTGTGCGCGGCGCTACGAAACCTGTGACAAACTGTTGTTGGCTTTGTGTAGGTACTGGTAAAGCACGGCGATCAATTTTACCGTTGGGAGTGAGGGGTAAGGAATTTAAAATTACGAAGCGATCGGGTATCATGTAGCTAGGTAGTTGCTCTTGCAAGAATTGGCGCAAGTTCTGCGTAATTGTGCGGTGCAAAGCTTTTAATAATCCTTGCATTTCTAGCAAGTAATCAACGCTTTCTTCTAGTAATGCTTGCTCAGTTGAATTGAGATCGAGGTTAATTCCTGCTTTTTGTCCTTGACACCAAGCAATCTTACCTTTTAACCACTGTTTGTGGGATGTCCCTGGTAATTGCAGATACAATTGCACATTTGCACCAGGCTGAAAATCATTTGGTATTCCCACTAAGCATAAACCGCCTACAGATATGTCTTCTGTGGTTAATTTAAAAGTATTTTGATTAAATTCAATTAAACACTCGGTTTCTAGTGGTACACGATTAGGAATTAAGCTAGAGACAACATAAGCGACAAGACGCTTATCACCAGGTACATCTTCACGCGCGATCGCAACTGCTTCTTGTACGTCAGGATGTTGTACTAGCAAAGCTTCGATCTCGTCTAGTTCAATGCGGAAGCCACGAATTTTTACTTGATGATCGATCCGTCCTAAATACTCAATATTACCGTCTGGCAAATAACGCGCTAAATCACCAGTTCTATAAAGGCGAGTAGGTGGAGATACAACCCCACCCCCTGTCGCCTCCCCGTTGGCGAGGAGGGGGTTTAGGGCAGAGGTAACAGCGTTAAACGGATTAGGAATAAATTTCTCAGCCGTTAAATCGGGTCGATTTAGATAGCCTCTTGCTAATGACACGCCGCCGATACATAGTTCCCCTGGAACGCCTACGGGTACTAGATTAAAGTGTTGATCGACAAGATAAATTTGTGTGTTAGCAATGGGTACACCAATTGGTGGATGATATTCCCACTTTGATGGATGATTACTTAAGCTTAAAGCCGTTACTACATGGGTTTCTGATGGGCCATAGTGGTTGTGGAAAGCACAATGAGGTAAGGATTTAAATAGATGTGCGATCGCAGGTGTAATCTGTAGTTGTTCCCCTGTCGTCGTCACTTCTTTTAAATTAGAAAACATTTCCGGTTGTAAAGCTGCAATTCCTCTCTCACCTAATGACTCGGCTAACTGCTGCAACAATACTACAGGTAAGATAACTTTCTCAATTTCTTGCTCAGAAATATATCTTCCTAAACCAATCACATCCAGTCTTAAATTTTCTGGGATAATAAATAATTTTCCACCCGTTCCCCACGCCGCAAACATTTCATGGAAACTAGCATCAAAGCTTAAAGAAGCAAATTGTAAAGTCCGCGCTCCCGTTAGCAGCGATGAGTAATGCCAATGTAACAAATTTAATAAAGGGCGCTGTTCTAAACAAATTCCTTTTGGTCTGCCAGTAGAACCAGAAGTATAAATTACATAAGCTAAATGATCCGGCGTAACACTATTGGCGATATTTTCTGAACTTAATTGAGCAATATCTTGCCAATCGCTATCTAAGCAAACAACATTAGCTTGATGCTCAGGCAATTCACTCACTAATCTTTGTTGAGTTAATAACACAGATACTTGCGTATCTGCCAACATAAAAGCTAATCTTTCTTGGGGATAATTTGGATCTAAAGGTACATAAGCACCACCAGCTTTGAGAATTCCTAAAATTCCTACCGCCATTTCTAAAGAGCGTTCTACACAAATACCCACCATCACATCGGGTTTCACCCCCAACGATCGCAGATGGTGTGCTAATTGATTAGCACGTTGATTTAATTCTTGATAAGTTAATTGTTCCCCTTCAAATGTAACGGCTACCGCGTCAGGTGTTTTGGCTACCTGGATTTCAAACAACTGATGCAAACAAACATCTTCTGAATAATCAAACTCGGTATTATTCCACTGTTGTAACTGCTCTTGCTCAGTTCTTGTTAATATTGGTAACTCAGAAATATGTTGATCTGGATTCGCAACAATACTTTCTAATAAAGTGCAATAATGACCCACCATCCGCTCAATAGTTGGAGCATCAAATAAATCTGTACTGTACTGCAAAAAACCAAATAATCCGTCGGGGCTGTCAAAAAGTTCTAAAATTAAATCAGATAAAGCTGTACCGTTAAAGAAATCCTTGTGGTCGATCTCCCAACCCAAATCTAAACTAGGAACCGGAGGATCAAGCAGAAACAACACCTGAAATAAAGGATTTTGGCCGAGGCGGCGATGCTCTAGTGGTAGTGTTTCTATAAGTTGGTCAAAGGGTACATCTTTGTAGTTATAAGCTTCTAAAGTGCCGTTCCATACCTGCTTTAAAAGTTTTCTAAAACTCTGATTTCCTTTAATATCAGTCCGCAATACCAATAAGTTAATAAATAAACCGAGTAAGTTACTTAATTCAGATTGATTAGCATTAGAGGAAACTATAGATATAGGGATATCTTCTTGAGATGTATAGCGGTAAAGTAAAGCTTTGAATGCGGAAAGTAAGGTCATGAACAATGTCACGCCTTCTCGGACTGCTAATTTTTTCAGCTTTTCGGTTAAATCTTTGGATAATTTGAGAGGTTGACTAGCACCTAAGTAGGTATTATCTGTTAAACGTGGGCGATTCCCTTCGGGATAGCTTCGCTTCACGCTCGGTAATGGTAACAAGGATAAATTAGCAAGTTTTTGTTGCCAATACTTTAATTTATCATTACTTAATTCTTTCTGTAACCATTTTCTTTCCCAAACTGCATAATCCGCATACTGAATAGTTAGTTCAGGAAGCAATGTATGTTTGTCATCACAAAAAGCTTTATAAAAAATTTGCAATTCTTTTAAGAAGACATTATGTAGAGAAACTCCGTCATAGATAATATGGTGTAAAGTCAAAACTAACCAATTTTGGCTTTGATTAAACCGAAACAACGTTGCCCGCAATAATAAATCTTGGCTTAAATCAAAATTTTGGATAGTTTGGGACTTCGCCAAACGTAAAGCTTCTTTTTCCTGTTCTTCTGGTGGTAATTTAGCTAAATCTACACATACTAAATTTAAGTTGTTTGTGGGATGAATAATTTGGATTGGCAATCCATCCACCATGTCAAAATTAGTTCGCCAAGCTTCATGACGTTGGATAATGGCATTAAGAGCTTTTACTAATGCTGTAGTATTTACTACTCCAGGCAAACGTAGCAAGATAGAATTGTTATAACAAGGCAGATTAGGTTGTTGTTGAGCAAATAACCACATCTGTTGTTGCATAAAAGCAAGAGGTAAGTGCTGCTCTCTGGAAACAGGCAAAATCGGTGGTAGTTGTTGGCTTTCTTCCTGATTCTTTGTTGTTAAAGCTTCGGCTAAACCCGCAACTGTTGCACACTCAAATAATTTTTTTAAAGGTAATTCTGTTTTAAAGTGTTTGCGAATCAAGGAAATAATTTGAGCGCCTAATAAGGAATGTCCACCTAATTCAAAGAAGTTATCATAAATCCCCACTTTTTCTAGGTGTAAAACATCTGCCCAAATACTTACTAATAATTCTTCAATAGGAGTGCGTGCTGCGACAAAATTTTCTGCTAATTCTGGGCGATTTTGTTCTGGCGCAGGTAATGCCCGACGATCTACTTTCCCATTAGGAGTAAATGGTAGTGTTTCTAGCATGGTAAAGCTAGATGGCATCATATAATCTGGCAGCTTTTCTTTTATAAAAGCGCGGATTTGCGGAATTAAGTTTTTGACAATTTTTGCTTTTTGTGGTTGATTTGCATAGTAACTCCAAGGTTTAACCACATCATCAAATAACACTGGTAAACGCTTTATTACTGCATTGTGACAATGCAGCAATACTACGTCGTAGTAACAATTTTTACTCGCTCTAATGTCAATAATATAAGGTAAACTATTACTCAAATTCCAGATATCTTCAGGATCTATTCCTATATTTTTTTGTTCAGACAATAATTGTCGCCACTCTCCTACTGTGGCAGGTTTACGCTCAGTAGAAAGCCATTCTAATGTTTTTATTTCTGTGGACAATCGCGCATTGGGAATATTTTTTAAACCTAAAATGTCTGGTTCGTTTTCTTGGAGTAGCTTGCAAAGTTGGGATAAAGTTAGTTGCTGTTTTTCCCAATCTAACCAAGTAATCTCATTAGGAAATATATCTGGCTGATTTTCCCCTTGTATATGCAGGGTAACATCATAACGAAAACGAGTTAATTCATTGTGATATTGACCATGTTTAAGTTGAATTGATACCTCACCAATTTTGGGTAAATGTTGCTTGAGTGCGGTAAAGAATTCTGGAGCAATTACCAGTTCGCCTTCTTGAGTGACACGTTGTTTGATGCGCGATCGCAACTGTTCCCGTGAAAGTGAATCTGAAGCTTTATATAGTTGTATGGAAGTGTGAAAAGCTTCTAACAGAGTAAAACTGCGGACATCTCCGATAAAAACTCGCCCGCCTGGTTTGACTGCTTTAACAGCACCTTCCATAACCTGCAACATATACTCAATATTGGGAAAATGCTGACTAACCGAATTGAGGATAACTGTATCAAAAGTATTCGCTTCAATTCCCTCAAAGTTGTCTGCTGTTCTCTGATTAAGTATTACTTGAGGTAATTTTTGCTCTAAATTATTTAGCTGCTGTTGCAAATCTTGGATAACTTTTGTGGAAAAGTCTGTAGCTAGATATTCTTGAGTGTGAGGAGCAATGCGAAATAACAGCATCCCAGTCCCACAACCTAGTTCTAATACACGTTGTGGTTGATTTGAAAGGATGCGATCGACAGTATTATTCACCCATTCCCGCATTTCTGCTTCTGGTAATAGGCGGTCTGTATAACTACTATTCCAACCGATAAAATTTAAAGTTTGATCTTGACTGACTGTTTCTTGATAAATTTCGTTATATAAATTTTCTGCTTGTGAAATATGTTCGGTGTTCCAATCTGTAACTTGATCTTGAATAATTTCGTGATTGTAATTAGGAACAATATAAGCAGCTAAGTTTTTTTGACCAGGAATGTCTTCTCGATCTACAACTACTGCTGCTTGTACAGCAGGGTGTTGGTTAAGTAAAGTTTCTATCTCTCCAAGTTCAATGCGAAAACCGCGAATTTTTACCTGTTGATCGACGCGCCCGACAAATTCCAAGTTACCATCTGGTAAGCAACGAACTATATCCCCTGTTCGATAAAGGTGGTTAAAATTAGGTTGTGTATTCTCCCCATCTCCCCAATACGGGTTGGGAATAAACTTTTCAGCAGTTAGATCGGGACGATTGAGATATCCTCTTGCTAAACTAATACCACCGATGTAGAGTTCTCCTGCTGTACCAATTGGAACTAATTGCAGTTCACTATCTAGGATGTATGCTTGAGTATTAGTAACAGGTTTACCTATGGGTAATTCTGTTAACTTTTGTTCTAAAAGTGACTTTGGTAAGTCGCACATCAAGGCGCTAACAGTTGTTTCTGTGGGGCCATAAGTATTTACCAGTCTTACCTGTTCGCCTACATAGTTATGCCAAGTCTTTAACCGTGTCAGTAATGCTTTTTCTCCACCAATGATGACTAAACGAATTGATGAGGGTAGCGTTAATTTTTCTGTATCTAATGCTGCTGCTAGTTCATGCCAATAAGCGGTAGGTAAATCTAATACAGTTATTTGCCATTCTTGACATTTTTCGAGAAAATTTTTGGCAGTTGCCAACATGGCATCTGTCCGCAGTACAAGTGTTGCCCCAACACTGAGGCAGGGATAGATTTCTTCTACACTTATATCAAAACTAATAGAAGCAAATTGCAGAATTTTATCCCTGGCATTTAACTGATATTCAACACTTACCGCCTTAGTGTAATTCACTAAAGATTTGTGTTGAATCATTACTCCCTTCGGCGTTCCTGTAGAACCTGATGTATACATTACATAAGCCAAGTTATCCTCTGTCGTTTGAGAAAGAGGGTTTTCTGGGCGGTATTGAGCAATATTTTTCCAATCACTATCTAAGCAGACAACTTTCGCTGTGTTGTTAGGTAAATCTCCTAATAGCCTTTCCTGCGTTAGCAACACAGATACCTGTGCATCTGCCAACATAAAAGCTAAACGCTCTTGAGGATAAGCTGGATCTAATGGTACATAAGCACCTCCAGCTTTGAGAATGCCTAAAAGTCCCACAATCATCTCTAAAGAGCGTTCTACACAAATACCAACCAGCACTTCTGGTTTTACACCTAGCGACTGAAGGTAATGCGCCAGTTGGTTAGCACGAGTATTTAACTCTTGGTAAGTCAGCTTTTCTCCGGCATCTTCTACCGCTATTAAGTTAGGATCTCGCTCCACTTGTGCCTCAAATAACTCGTAGATGCAGTAAAATTGATCGCCCTCAAATTGCCGATCTAACGAGCCATTAATATGATTAGTGGAGAATGCCATTTTGACTTACCTATTTTCTTTGAAGAATCGAGCCGTTGGCTACCGAAGCTACTAAGCCAAGCTTGGAATTAATAAAGCTTCATCTTGTAAAGGTTCAATTGGTCGATAGTCCCGACTGACGATAAATTCTGGTCTAGGATTTTCCACAGGTACAGGAATATTTTCGACACTGTTGTAAGTAACAATCACAGTCGAACGAGAGAACGGGGATATATTATTTGGTGAAGCATGGGCAATATTGCTATCAAAAAATACTACTGACCCAGCCGGAGCTTTGATAGCATACATCCCATGCTTTAATGCTAATTCTTTTACTATTTCTTGAGGAAGAGAATATTTTAGGTTAGCCGTAAAACTCAGAAGCCATTTCTGTTTTGTTTCTGCGGTTAAATCATGATTATTTATTTCATCAAGCTGTTGTGATATGATATCGATCATACCTTGCTTGTGAGAACCAGGGATGACAAATAATGCGCCATTAAACTCATTCATATCATCCAATAAAATCATGGCGTTCATGATTCTGGGTGTCAGGAGTCCATCTTGTTTACGCCAAAAGATAAAATCTTGATGCCATTGCCAAACATCACCACTAAAGGCAGCTTTGGCATTAATCTTAAATTGATAGACATACACTTGGCTACCTAAAACTTGCATAACAGGTTTCACAATTTTAGGATGACGAGCTAAACGTTGAAAAAGCTGATTAGTCGTATGTGAACCATGTACCGACCTGACTGTATTGCCTTCTTTTTCTAATACTCTTCTCGGACTATCTTCAGCAAATAAACTTGGCAGTTCTCCCTTCATATTTTCTACTTCCAATTGAGAAAAGTATTCAGAGACAACCAAAAAACCTTGCTCATTATAACTTTTAAATTGCGCTGGAGTTAATTCCATGAATATTTATGCTCACTTTGATAATATGTATTTATACTAAGTTGTGCATTTGCAAAAGCACTCGTAGGATCTGGCAAAGAGAATAGCAAACCAAGGATTAAAAATTTGTAGACTTGGCGCGTTTAACTATCTTTTTAGCTGCTTGTAATAGTTACTCTATAGACAAGCATTTATTCTGAATATGCTATGTAATCAATGAAAAAATTAGCTAGTAATATTTACTTAGGTAATTCAGAGGAGTAGCGATCGCCATAACCAGCTTTGACTAACTAACAGCGTCAGCACTATCCCACAGCTAGAACAGCTTGCTCTTCTGGCTTATCTGTATTGTTCCCACTCCTATACCCAATCTAACAGATATTGAATAAATTATAAAATCAGTAAAACTTACCAATAATTTTGCTGTATTTTTACGGAAGAAAGTGATGTTTTTGGTTATTGCACCTCGATTAAGTATATTTTTAAGCAGATGAATACGATCGTATATCAATTAGTTTTAGTTATTGTTATTACCGAGGGAAAACTTAACTTTAACTTTTAAACCAACCCCTAAAAACTGGATAATTATTAAATTATTTAAATAAATTGCGATCACGCTATTTTTTGAGCTAAAAACAAAATATTCAAATCTTCTGGATTTATCAATAGATGGATAGCAATTTAGAACCCAAATCTTCTAATTACTTACTCAACAAACTCAGTGGTAGCACAGTTGAGCAAAATTTTATCAAACTGAATAGCGATCAATCTATTCATTATGATGGTAAACACTATGATAAAATTTATGAGCAATTTTTTGAAATTGGTACAGAAGATAGTGATTTTTTAATTGACATTGCTAATCAATCTGGTGATTCAGTATTAGAACTGTGTTGCGGTACTGGTATACTGTCTATCCCTATAGCTGAAAAAGGTTTTCAAGTAACTGGAATCGACATTTCTGAATCAATGTTAGAAGAAGCTAGGCGTAAATCTTCTCAAGTAGAATGGGTAAAAGGTGATGTAACTAACTTTCAAATAGACAAAAAGTTCTCTTTAATATTTTTCCCTACTAACTCCATTACGCATTTGATAGATTTAGATTCCTTAGAAAGCTGTTTTAACTGCGTCAAAAAGCATTTAAAAAGTGATGGCAAGTTTGTAATTGATGTCTTAAACTTTTTCAATAAAGATATAATTAATCGCTTATTCAGCACCCAAAAAAATCTTTACTCAATTTATGAAGATCCTAATGGTCAAGGAACTATTGTGATCACTTCTCAAAATGATTTCGCTCTTACAGATCAAATCAACAGAATGAAACTGTTCTTTCGATTTCCAGGGCAGAAGCAAGAAATAGTAGAAGACGTAATATTTAGGTACTACTTCCCTCAAGAATTAGCAGCATTACTAAAATATAACGGATTTAAAATAGAAAACCAATTTGGAGATTACCATAAATCACCTTTTACTTCAGAATCTCCCAATTTTATTTTAGTCTGTAGTTTAAACGATTAAATTTCAGTAAGCTAGGAAATAGGGAGTAATTACCAGTTATTCCCCTCATTCTCTGATCACTCTTGTTGAATAGGAATAGTAATAATAAATTCTGCTCCTTTCCCAGGTGCTGAAATACACTCCAAATGACCACCGTGTTTTTCAGCCACAATTTGATAGCTAATAGATAATCCTAGACCAGTACCAGAACCTACAGCTTTGGTTGTAAAAAATGGGTCAAATATTTTTGAGCGTACTTCTTCTCTCATCCCAGAACCATTATCAGCTACGCTGATCCTTACTTGATTATCATTAATTATGCCTGTATGAATGCGAATAGTACAGGGATTTTGCTGTCTTTCCAATCCTGAACGTTTAGAGTCATATTCTTCTAAGACATCAATTGCATTACTCACGATATTCATAAATACCTGATTTAGTTGCCCAGGATAACATTCAACTTTTGGTAAATCGCCGTATTCTTTAACAATTTGAATCTCACTATGTTCTGATTTGGCTTTTAAGCGATGCTGCAAAATCAGTAATGTGCTATCAATTCCTTCGTGAATATCAACTTTTTTCATCTCCGCTTCATCTAAACGAGAGAAGTTGCGGAGTGACAGCACAATCTGGCGGATGCGCTCCGAACCTATTTGCATAGAATCAAGCACTTTAGGTAAATCTTCGCTGAGAAATTCTAGATCAATTGCTTCTATCTCATCTTGAATTTTAGGCGTGCTATTTGGGTATTGCTCTTGATAAAGATTAACTAAATTCAACAAACCATCAATATATTCACTAGCATGAAGTATATTGCCATGAATAAAATTAACAGGATTATTAATTTCATGTGCAATCCCAGCAACTAACTGTCCCAAACTCGACATCTTCTCAGTTTGAATAAGTTGAGTCTGTGTTTGCTGTAATTCTGTTAGTGTTTGTTGCAAATGTAAATTCTTATCTTTTAATTCCAGGGTTCTTGTTTCCACCTTTTGTTCCAAGGTGCGGCTGTACTCCTCTAACTGGGTGTTAGCTACTTTCAATTCTTCTGTAGCTGTTTCCAAGTTGGCATACAGCATGGCATTTTTTAGGGAGATAGCAGCTTGGGTAGAAAGAATCCTTAAAACCTCTAACCTTTCTGGGGTAAACGCCCCAGCAGTCAAATTATTTTCTAAGTAAAGAATACCAATAACCGTACCTTGAGTAATGATAGGTACGCACAAAACGGACTTAGGTTTGGCTTTGACAATGTAAGCATCTGTAATAAAATTACCTTCCCTGCCAGCATCTCTAAGAACTACATTCTCTTGTGTTCTCGCTACATAGTTAATTAAAGACAATGGCAAGGTTTCACTATCCTCAAGGGGTATAGACGGAAATAAAACCAGCTCATTCTTATCTACAAATACCGTTGCTTCTACGACTAACTTGCCTTTTTTATCTAAAATTAAGCTACTATTTTGAGCGCCAGCATTTTCCATCACAATTTTCATTAATTTTTCAATTAAATCATTGAGAAGTATTTCTCGACTCAGCGTTTGTGAGGCTTTCATTACTGTCGTTAAATCTAAAGCAGATGTGCCGACATCAGTTGTTAATGACGTTGTTCTATCAACATCTAAACTAAAATTTTCTCTGGCAAGCATTTGGGAAAATGTTTGAGGATATCTTAATTCTAAATCTCTAACTTTTGCTGTAGCTTCCCAATGGATATAACCGTAGTAAGCATCGGTGAGATATGTAGTAGCAACTTTATCTTTGCACCGTGAAAAATAAAACTCGGCTGCTAACTCATTAGCTAAAGCTTCTTCTTGGATATACGCCTGTTCTTTGGCTGCTTTAATTGCAGAATCATAATATTCCATTGCTTTGCCAACTTGCCCCAATACTCGTGCTGTCTCAGCTTTGACCAAATCGTACTTATGCTGATAGTTGGCTGGTGCATGATTAGCCCATAGCTGCATAGCTTGTTGGTTAGCCTCAACTTTTTGCAGATATTCTTCTTGAAGGCTACTTTCAACTTGAGGATATGCAGCTAGGAGTGCTAAGGAATAGTAAAAATTGTGTTCGGTTACGTGCAGGAAGACACCAACTGTTGCTGCGTAATTTTCCGCCAGCATAGCGTTTGCTACAGCTTGAGTGGGTTCTTTAAATAAATACAGCAGGATTGTTTTAGCAAGATAGGTAACAAAAGCCAGGATGACATTATTAGTTTCAATAAAAACTGGCAACATTTCTAATTCATTAAAGCTGTCGCTAACTAGAACTAATTTATCTGCTGCTTCTCCTCTTAAATTCAAGGTTAATTGCCTAAACATTTTGGCATATTCTATCTGAGTTGCTTGTTTTAACTTCAGCATCATGTCAACATATTTTGACTGCTCATGCTTGACAAATTTTAAAGATTTACCTACGTAAAATATATAGGCACTATAGGTAGTTGCGTTATAACAGGCATATTCTATATCCCCAGTTTCTAAACCAATTTGAATAGCATCACGCATCGGTTCTATTGTTTTCTTTGCATGATCCTTCCAATGGATCACACAAGCATTCACAATATTACCAATTTTGGATTTAAGCTCTCTGGTATTAAACTGCTCAACCATGCTCAAAGCTAGTTTTCCAAATCGGTATCCTGACTCAATATCTCCTAAAAATCCACACAACATTAAGCCATACAACGCATAGGCATAAACTGCGATCGCAGAATTACCATATTTAATAGAAAGATTGACCATTGTAAAGGCAATCGGTACTAATAAGGAAGGATTGCCAATCATCGCAGCAGAAGCCAGCGTCATTAATATCCGCATAGCTGCTAGCTTATCGGGGTCAACCATTTCTGGCAGATTAATCAAATCCTCAATGATAATTTGTGGAGGTGGTTGATCGCTAAGAGGTTCACCCAACATTTCCAAAACTTGTAGCGATAAATCTATGCCTACAGACATTTGGTTTTGAGCTACATAAAACACTATTTTATTTTCGTATACCCGGATTTTTTCTAGCAGAGTCTTAGCATTGGCAATAACAACTTCCGAGAGTTTTTCTGCTTGAACAAAATTAATATTCAAATACTCTACTTCTACAGCTTCTACATAAAGTGCCAGTGCCAATTCATACTGATTTTGCCAGCTATTTTCAGGAATTAGTGCTAAAGCCACATTTAAATACTTACGTGCCGCTTCATAAGCATTTGCTAATTTAGCTTTTTGCCCCGCAATTAAATTTAATTCAGCCAATTCATATTTTTCCGCATCACTGGTAATTAACTCAGTGCCAAAATTTAATTGGTTAACTAAAGCAAAAATATTTTCTTTTCGTTCCTCTGGATTAGTTTTTTCCAGCAGCAGTTGACCAATTTTTAGGTGAGTTTTCTTTTTATCAGCTTCAGGAATTAAGGAATAAGCTGCTTGTTGTACTCGGTCATGCAGGAACTTGTAGGAAACTTTAAAATCTTGTAATATCAAAGCTCCTGACTTATTTTCATCAAAAGACAACGGGATTTTGTAAGCTTCATTAAGAGGGAGAATTAAACCTGCTTGCAGCGATGACCACAAATCCTCTGCTGTTTCCGACTGAGATTTTTCATTTACAATCGCCAGAACATCTAAGTTAAATGTGTTACCAATGCAAGCAGCTAATTTTAAAACCCTCTGTGTGCTTTCCGGTAGTTTTTGGATGTTTTTAGCAAGTAGTTGAACTACACTATAATCGGTAATCCCAATACCTTGAATTTGCTCAATATTCCACTGCCAACAAGCTGCGTTGAAGTCAAATGTTAATAATTTTTCTTGATATAGCGACTGTAGTAATTGGGTTATGAAAAAAGGATTGCCTTGGGTTTTATTAAAAACTAACTCCGCCAATGACTGCGATCTGTTTATTTTGTCGTGCAGAGTGTCAGCTACTAATTGGCGAACGTGAGAAATATCTAAAGGACTAAGGACAATATTATTGATAGTTGACCCAAGCTTTTGAATTTCTTCCAATGTTAAAATTAATGGATGAGTCGGACTGACTTCGTTATCCCGATACGCTCCGATAAATAGTAGATATTGACTATCGGGGTCAGTTATTAAAAGCTGAATTAATTTAAGAGAAGCGGAGTCTGCCCATTGTAAATCATCTAAAAATAAAACTAGGGGGTGTTCCTTGGTGCTAAAAACATGAATGAAGCTTTGGAAAACCCGATTAAAGCGATTTTGAGATTCTGTTGCTCCCAGTTTTGGCACGTCTGGTTGCTGACCAATAATTAATTCAACATCAGGAATAACTTCAGTAATTACTCGACCATTTTCACCCAAAGCAGTAAGCAGTTTTTCTTTCCAAACAGCAATTTTATCAGATGTTTCTGTTAGTAACTGCCTAATTAAATCTTGAAAAGCTTGAATAGTTGAGGCATAAGGAATATTCCGCTTAAATTGATCAAACTTCCCCGATATAAAATAACCACGTTGGCGAACAATTGGTTTATGAACTTCATTAACTAAGGAAGATTTACCGATTCCTGAATAACCGCTAACTAGCATCATTTCAGCACTACCGTGACTGGCACGCTCAAAGGCAGCCATCAAGGTAGTTACTTCCGCTTCTCTACCATAGAGTTTTTGGGGAATAACAAATTGAGCAAATAAATCTTGCTGACCTGGAGTAAAGTTACTAATACTGCCACTATTTTGTAATTGATTTAAGCAGATTTCTAAGTCGGCTTTTATTCCTAACGCACTTTGATACCTGTCCTCAGCAGTTTTTTCTAACAACTTCATAACAATGTCAGAAATAACTTGAGGAATTTCTGGATTTAATTCAATAGGTGGAATTGGTTTTTTAGCAATATGGGCATGAACTAATTCTATCGGTTCGGATGATTTAAAAGGTACTTCTCCAGTCAACATCTCATAAAAAGTAACCCCTAATGAATAAAAATCTGTTCGGTAGTCAATTGACCTATTCATTCTACCAGTTTGCTCTGGCGAAATATAAGTTAGAGTACCTTCCATCCAATTATGGTTATTAATAGTCGGATTTTCTATAGACAGACGTGATGCAATACTAAAATCTGTTAATTTTACTTGTTTAGTTATTGGATGAATAATAATATTGTGTGGCTTGATATCTTTATGAATAATGTGATTTTCATACAAAATTGTGAGGGCATTAGTTAGTTGTATAGCAATTTCACAAAAATCTTTCAAGTCAATTTTATGAGCATCTATAAAATTTTTGAGATCTAATCCTCCCACGTCTTCTAAAACAAGGAAAAGACCATTGTGATAATTTTCTAAGTTATACGTTTTAATAATTCCTACAAAATCGAGATTTTTAGAGATTTCATACTCATGTCTTAATTGAGTAATTTCTTCTAATGTAGGGTATTTAGCTTTAAGAATTTTAAGGATAACTGTATTTTCCTCAAAATCTGGTTGTGCGCGATAAACGCCAGTTGCTACACCATCGTAAATTTTTTCTATAATTTTGTAACCTGAAATGGCAATCATAATTTTTCCTTTATAAATTATTTGTAAGTTTTAGACTTACTACGATACAACTGACTTAATCAGCTAGTTATAAACTGTCTTAAAAAAACACTCAACTACAGTGGTAGTGTCTTAATTGATTTTGCACCCTATTTGATGATAACTCTACTGAGTAAGAGGAGCTATATTAGTATGCCCACTACCACAGCTAAAATTTCTATCTTATGGGAAGTTATACTTCCTCTCTAGAACTAGGATAACCAGGCTTAAGAAGCTGGTTATGTTAAGTAAAAATACTTAAAAATTTATGGTAACTATGTAAAACTTGGGGATGGATATGAAAATGGGACAAGGGAGGGGTGAGGAATAATTCTTATGATAAGTCGGTAGAAGCATTAAACTCACAACAGTGTAACTGTAGATGTACTTTGAGAATTATTGGGCGTAATCCCTTTTTCTAAGCATGAGTGATTAAATCCGGATTGAGAACAGCTTAGTCTTAAAGTATCACTAGCATTCCAAACTGAAAAAATTTCTTGCCTACCATCATTAAGCGTTGCTGGATCAATGCAATAAATCTTAATGCGATCGCCCTGCCCTAAGTCTGTAATATAAGATACCTTCAGCTTTAATCCTAATAAATTTAAAACTATACTCAGAATTTTGATACAAGAAACACAGGTGCGTCCATCAATAGGCAATTTAATTCCCAGTGATCTTTGAATATGCTTATTGTACAATTGTGCTTTAAATTTTAAGTTAATTAAATCTAAGTCATTTTCTTGAAATTCACGCTCAGGTTCAAGAAATTGCGTAACTCCCAAAGCTCTCAATGCCTCAATTTTTAGTGTATAAGTTTTCACATCTGGGATAAAAACCTTACCATCGCCCATCCATAACTGCTGATACCATTCCTGTTTATCTCTAATTTTAAAATATTCACTGTCATGGGTTAAATAGTAATGAAGTAAAAGTTGTTGATAATATCCCCGATCATCTAATTGTTTTAATCTAGGTGTGACTGCTACACCATAACGTTGTTGCAAAATGTATTTCTGCAACTTGCAACTTTCTTGTTCAGTTATAAAATGATTACTTAACAACTGTTCATATTCTCTGTAACTAATGTCAGACGCATTGGCAACAGCATAAGCTGCTTTTAATTCTTTTTCCTGGCGAATCTGCCGAATCTGAGTTTTGATAGATTTAGATTTGTTACTCTTGTCAATAAATTCTTTTTGGATTCTAATAATTTCTCGTAAAAGTTTTTTAGACATTTCCCAATCTTGGGTTGCGGCTGTGATCAATGCCTTGCGTAATTCTATTAAACGCTCTTTTGCAAAAGTATCACTAACTACTTTAACTTGATGCCCTTCAGTAATTAAGCCTGCTTGCATTGAGTGGCGGAATAAAATAATTGAGGCATTTACTCTGGCTGCAAATTTAGCCCAATTTCGTAAATGAATGAAATCATAAACTAATGGTAAATCTACATCAACTTTATGAAGTGGACTCATCAAAGCTAAGTTTTCTTTGTGATTCTCCTGATACCAATGAGACAATACCCGATAATTTTTGCTGCCACTACCAATTAATCCCACACCACGCTTGGCACACCAGACATGGCGGGTAATATTAGGGCGTACTCTAGCTAATGCTTGCCGTGCTTCCCAATCAGGAATTACCCCCTGAAAGATGCCATAAACGCTATCAAAATGTTCAACATCAATGCTAACTCCTGTACCTAAACTAGGTGTAACAAAAATCGCGCTATATTCTTTAACTTTTTGATTGATATCTTTAATAAAATCCAGTGCTTCGTGGTTGGGTTGACTGGTTGTTTGACTACTGACTACTAAGGTTTTGGGATACTCTTTTTGAAACTGTTCTAGACGCTGTTTGATATATTGTTCGATTGCTTCTGAACTATAACGTCCAGAGCGACTATCGGTAGTAACATAACACTTACGTCCTACAATTAAATCTTGTTCTAATTGTTGAATTAAAGCTGTGGGATTGGGAGTATTGTAGAAGGTAACATCACAACCCGTTTGAGGTTTCCACTCATTGACTGCAACCCAAGGCTCAATCGGAATTTCTGCAAGCCCTTTCATATAGTCTAAAGAAAGGTCGGATAAATCTGCATCTTGAGCAATTACTAATCCACCTGTTTGCAATACAGTGGAAATTAATTGCTGGAATTTTCTTAAAATTAATACTCGCTTGTCTTTACAGGTGGAACTATTCAACAAATGCCATAAAGATTGTTCGACTTCATCTAAGATGATAATTGCGCCTTGCCAATTTTCAGGCTTTAGCTTCCAAATGGAATCAATACATAGTCCGAGTGATTGAGATTTCTTAGTTAGTTGCAGTATCGGGGAACTCCACCCTTCAGCCTTGTTGACTGGAAAAGGGTTTGAGATTGGTAAGATGTCAGTTTTAGATGCAAATAGGTTTTTTATGTTCTCTTCTTCTGATTTTTTGTGGTTAATCCATTCCACACCAATCTTGTCGCATAAAAACCGCCCTAGTTGAATTCTATGAGTAAGTAACAACACAGGTTGATGCTTTTTTTGAGCTTCTGTAACTAAATCTAAGAGTGCTGTAGTTTTGCCTGTCCCTTTAGGTGATTTCACCCCAACTAATCCAGATGTAGGAAAAGGTAATTTTCCCAAGTAGCGATGGTTAAGCGTAAGTGTTGGTTTATAGGTTAGTTGGCTATGAGGCTTAATTTTTGCAAGATCTATTTCTAAGTCAGCGCTGTTTTCGTATACGGTTTGAAATGCAGTTGCACCTTTGGCAACAATAAATTCATCAACACCTTTTTCTAATCCAGGTAATCTAATAACTTTGGCTACACAAGCTGTTTGTTGTAAAAGTTCACCTAATTGCGCGATCGCATTATTAACTGCATTAATTGTCTTAGGTTGAGTTTCGTAGTCAAAACAAATATAAAAAGTACGTGCCGATTTCGTAAATACTGCTAAATCTGGGATTAACTGTCGGCTAATCACTTTACCAACACTGTCTTTAGTAACACGATAGCCGCTAGTAATACCTGGTAATGCGATCGCAGCATAACCTTGAGATAATAACGCAGCAGCCTTCTTCGCGCCTTCACAAATAATTACAGGGATATTTTGTTCAACTACCCACGCCCAAAATCCCACCGCTTCCCCTGATTCTGTAATTACAATGTTTTCTGGCATGGCAACGTGGTAACGTGACGAGGTTCGCTGCCATATCTCCAGGGTTACTCTTAAACAAAACATCCGCGTAGGTGTAAAAGGTGGATGTTCATACTTAATCAATTTGCCATCTTGGTTTTGCCGAGGAAAATCTGGCTTATAACACCCCCACTCCATTGCACCCCAGTTATTGAGGGGATCTAATCCCGAACACCACCAGCCGCCTTTTTCCCCATCTGCGTAGCGCTGTAGCAACCCATGACTAACCTGACCTGCATTATTACGAGGGATGCGATCGCAAATCAACAAGTACTCGTAAAATAGTCTTCCTTGCAGTGATTTGAAATTTAGATCAGCCAAATTACAGTCAATACCACTGCTAGTGGCTAATTCTTCCAAGTGTTGAGCAGATAAAAAGCGATACATTGGGTAAAGTTGAAAATAAGGCAAGACATCACAGATTACACTACATATAGTATTTTGTGAATAGTAACACACTGTATGTAGTGTTTTGAAGTATAACTGCACCGTTTCTAGGCTAAAACAAAAACAAGGAATATCCATGAAAGTAGGATTTATCGGACTCGGCAACATGGGTCAACCAATCGCGAGTAACCTCATCAAAGCGGGGCATGAGTTGACCGTATATAACCGCACCCAGAGTCGTGCAGAAGAACTACTTTCCTTGGGCGCACAAGTAGCTGATTCCCCAGGTCAAGCAGCCCAAGAAGCTGAAGTGTTAATTACCATGCTGGCTAATGATGCGGCAGTAGAACAAGTAATTTTTGGTACCGAAAATAGTACTGGTGCAATTGAGGAATTGCCCACTGGTGCGATACATATCTCCATGAGTACTATTAGCGCCGCCTGTGGACAACAACTCGCAAAAGATCACGCACAAGCAGGACAAGGTTACATCTCAGCCCCAGTATTTGGCAGACCAGAAGCAGCAGCAGCAGCGAAACTTTGGGTCATCGCAGCAGGAGATTCTCAGCAAATTGAACACTGTCGCCCCTTATTTGATGCCATTAGCCAAGGTGTATTTATCGTAGGTGAAGAAGCGTCAAAAGCCAATATTGTCAAATTGGCTGGTAACTTTATGATTGCCTCAATGCTAGAAGCTTTGGGAGAATCATTTGCACTGATGCAAAAATCCGGCGTAGAACCCAAGCAATTTTTAGAAATTATCAATACAGCCCTATTCAAATCACCCATCTACGAGAACTACGGTAATCTGATTGTGCAAGAAAAATACGAGCCTGCTGGATTCAAACTACGCTTAGGACTCAAAGATGTGCGGCTAGTTTTAGAAGCTGCGGAAACTGCCACCGTCCCTATGCCCTTAGCCAGCATAATTCACGACCATTTTCTCTCAGGAGTTGCGCGTGGATATGGTGATATTGATTGGGCGGGTTTAGGGTTAATTAATGCCCTTGATGCAGGAATTGAACAAAAGCCTAATCAATAAACAATTAACAATTATCAATTATCAATGACCAGCCCTGATGTTAAGTTTATCTCCACACAGTTACTTATTTCCCTATGACCTATCAACTTCAAATCAACTATCCCGAAACCTTCCCAGATGCCTTGCATCAAACTAAAGAACAATTTGAAACTGATGCTAAATGGGCAATGGCAGTCAAATTTTTTGAACTCAAGCGCCTTTCTTCTGGCATGGCAGCAGCTTTAATTGGCGTAGACAGAGTTACTTTTTTACTCAAATTAAAAGATTACGGCATTCCCATGATTGACCTCACAGAAGCAGAATTATTATCAGACTTAAAAAATGCCTCACCCAGAGAGAATAATTTATCAAACTAAACTTTTCTACATATTATGCAAGGTGTAGAGACTTACCATAGTACGTCTCTACATCAAATATTTGCCCAAACTCATTTTCCGAATTGGTATTAAAGTCCCAACTTTTTAGAGAAGTTGCGGATATTGTTGTTATGAACGCACTATCTGCTTCCTGATTACGTCAGTTTAATCAATTAATAATTATCAAGCTCAAACTGGCTGAAGATCACCAACCAGGTAGTTTGTTTGTGCCATTTTCTATAGCGACCAATTAATTGATACTCTGATCAACCGAAATAGGCGCAATGCCCGCTGTAGTCATCAGACACTTGAGAAAGTGGTTACATCTCGGCACACCAACCTGAGTATCCAGATTTAACTATATATATAAGCAAGTTAGTAAAACAGTTTCAGAAGCACTAAGGACATTTATGAATCAAGCTATAAATCAATCTATCCCTGCTTCTTGGTCAATGATTGAAGCATCTAACCCTCAAGCTTTTGTGCAACCCGACAAGCTTGCCAACTATGACTTAATTTTACGCTGTCAGACAGCCGCACGTCCCGATCGCACTGCCTTTGCAGAATTGATGCGGAGATATCAATCCCAGGTTGATAAGATTTTGTATCATCTAGCTCCTGACTGGCAAGACCGCTCAGATTTAGCGCAAGAAGTTTGGATTAGAGTTTACCGCAATATCAATCGTTTGCAGGAACCAGAAAAGTTTCGCGGTTGGTTAAGCCGGATTGCGACTAACTTGTTTTATGATGAGTTACGTAAACGCAAACGTAAATCTCAGCCGTTATCCCTTGATGCTCGTTACACAACAGAAGATAGCGAGATGGATTGGGAAATTGCTTCAGATGAGCCTAGTCCAGAAGAAAATTTGACTACACGGGAATTTTACGAACAATTGCGTGATGCGATCGCACAATTACCTGAAGTATTTCGTACTGCCATTGTACTACGTGAAATTGAAGGTATGGCTTATGAGGAAATAGCAGAACTCACGGGTGTATCCTTGGGAACTGTAAAGTCAAGAATTGCCAGAGCTAGAACCAGGCTACAATCTCAGCTACAGCCCTATTTGGATGCTTAGTAAGCATGAATTTTAAAAAGCACCTATATATCACTAAAAAGCGATTATTTCGCTCCTAACCCCTGCAATGGGGTTTATTTATTAACTTAAAAAATATATTACAGCGGTTAGCAGTTAGCTTTTTCATCTTAAGGGTCTGTATTGGTTTATACCTCTACAACTTGTCAAGAGCCTACGAAAGCGGTTGCTATATTTGTGCAAATTTTTTGAAAACAATAAATTTAGATCTCAACTGCAAGATTTTAACTATGAGAACTAAATCAAACAATTCAAATTAAGTTATACATTTACGTATACGCGATCTTATACATTGAAATGTTTCTTTAGAACATAATCTTTGGAATTAAAAAAACTACTCCTCTAGATATATTTAGTGGTTTAAGACTAGGCAGCCCTAGAGTGACCAAAGTATAATATTTGATTAATAGCTTGGTAGGTAGATATCTTGAAAACTCTACAAAATTTACGTATCGGCGAACTCCTAGTTCACAAAAAAGTAATTCACCCAACTGAATTAGAAAAATTCTTAGCCATGCAGAGTAGCTGTGGCAAAAAGTTGGGTGAAATAATAGTTGAAAGCCAAAGAATTTGTGAATCAGACTTACAACTGATTCTTAAAGAGCAGCATTGGCGAAATAATGGTTTTTGGGTAATTGATTAAAACCCTAGTAAATTTAAATTTCTTTTGGGTTATATAGCCAGATTAAGGACAAAGCAAAGTATCGTGTGTTTGCCTCCCTGTAGTTGGGTTGGTTCCTGTCGCGATTTTGCACAATTGTTTTTGGACATCTTGACGCAAAAGTACATCAGTAAAATCTGCGCCATCAATAATTGCGCCATCAAACTTGGCGTTAAAGGCAAATGCTCCTTCAAGTACAGCGTTGGTCAAATTTGCTTTTACAAATTTAGCTGTATCTAGAGTAGCGTTGGAAAGATTAGCGCCTTCTAAGTTGACAAATTCTAAATTTGCCCCAAATAAGCTAACACCCCGTAAATCTGCATGACTGAAGTTGCTATTGCGGAGGTTTGCTTTAGTAAAAGTACTATCCGTTAGTACACGATTGGAAAAATCAACATTAATCAAAGTTTCTTTGGTATAGTCTTCAGCCCACGCGGGAGTTGCGATCGCACCGACAGCTACTATACCTAGAACTACTACAAACAAAAATTTAAATAAGACAGCACAACAGATCTGGTAAAGCCTACGATTCATGCTGGTTTTGTGAATATAAACCTTCTACCTTGTTATAGTACCAGCTAAGGGAGTAGGGAGGAGATGGGGGAGATATCACCGATCATCAATATTGGTGAACTGGGAGAACAGCTTGTAGCCAAATGGTTACACGCTCAAAACTGCGAAATTTTGCATCGTCGTTGGCATTGTCGGTGGGGAGAGTTAGATTTGATTGCACTGCTAAAGCCATCTGAGGACGATTTGTCTTCAAGCGAGAAGCAGCTATTATTTGTGGAAGTTAAAACACGCAGTCAGGGTAATTGGGATAGTGATGGTTTAATGGCAATTACCCCCCAGAAGCAAGCAAAAATTGGGAAAGCAGCGCAAATGTTTTTAGCTACATACCCAGATTTAGCAGATTTACCTTGTCGATTTGATGTAGCGTTAGTTAGATTACAACGGTGCGTAACTTCTTCAAATATCAGCTTTTCTCAAGTAAGCGATTTATCTTCCATAAAGCCAAATTCTCAAGCAATGCTGGCTTTTCAAGGATATCAAGTTATTTTGCAAGATTATATTCAAGCTGCTTTTGATTGAATATTTAGATACATCAATTTTTATGAAGTTACGCTAGAGTTTCTGGGCAATATCCCAATCCTCGCGTGAATTGCTGGCGAAATGCTTCAATATCGCTAGAGTCGGGGGTACCATGAGAAACTACTGCAACTTGGTAACGGCGCATCACATCAATTACTGATTGTCCAGTCTCTAAACTCCAAAGCGCCATTTGCATCCGCACTTCTGGGTGGTAGGGAATACCCAGTTCATACATGAAAGCCCTAAAGTCACCATGCTGTTCAGGGGTAATAGGCGTAGCCATTTTTACTTTGACCACCCAACCATCAATCTGATGAATTACTGTAACGAATTTAACTGGTAGACGTGGTATTTTACGCAAATACTCGATTACTCGCAGAGTGAGGCTGGCATTCGCCAGGAAGAACATATATTCCATATTGCCCCTTGGCTTTAAGTCTAAGCAAATGCTATATGTGTATTCTCGCAACTACTAAGCTTGGTTACTAGGGGAGATGCCCCCTATCCTATATGGGGGAAATTACCCAATTTTGGGTATCTGTCGAGCAATGTATTCTCGGTAAATTAACGGAATGACACAGATTGAGTTAGATCGGTTACTAAGCAGCTATGACTATGAACTACCAGAAGAATTAATTGCTCAAACGCCTGCTGTCCCTAGAGATAGTTCACGCTTATTGGTGGTAAATTCGCCTCAGCAACATACTCATAGTATTTTCAGTAATTTAACTGATTTCTTGATCCCAGGAGATTTGCTGGTGTTGAATAATACCCGTGTAATCCCTGCCCGCCTTTATGGGAAAAAGTCTACTGGCGCACCAGTAGAGGTGTTGTTGTTGGAAGAGCAGGAAAAAAATTGTTGGTTGGCTTTAGTTAAACCAGGTAGACGACTTCAACCTGGGGCAACAATTGTGTTTGAAGCTAACAAGTCGGCTAATAATTCCATTAATAATTTATCTGATATCGTCGGGGTACAAATACCTAGTATTTTAACGGCATCGGTGTTAGCTAAGGATGAGGCAACTGGTGGGCGTTTACTACAGTTTGATTTACCCAGTGAAATTAATTTTGCTGAAGTGCTAACACAGTTTGGGCAGCTACCGCTACCGCCTTATATTACTTCTTCTGAGTCAGAAGCGGAACAATATCAAACTATTTATGCTTATAGATTAGGTGCGATCGCTGCACCAACAGCAGGATTGCATTTTACTACTGAGTTAATGCAGCAATTAAAGCAACACCAAATTGAGCAGGCGTATGTCACACTTCATGTAGGGGTAGGAACATTCCGACCTGTGGAGGCTGAAGATATTACTACTCATAAAATGCACCATGAATGGGTAGAAGTACCACCGTCTACAGTAGAACAAATTCGGAAAACAAAAGCTAATGGCGGACGTATTATTGCTGTAGGTACAACAGTAGCGCGATCGCTTGAAGCAGCAGCTAGTGGTGGAGAGTTGCAGCCTTTTTGTGGCAAGACAAATTTATTTATTTATCCAGGCTATCAATTGCGAGTAATAGAAGGGTTAATTACCAATTTTCACTTACCGCGTTCTAGTTTGCTGATGTTGGTGAGTGCTTTAATTGGACGACAAAGGTTGCTAGATTTGTATCAGGAGGCGATCGCACAGCAGTATCGTTTTTATTCTTTTGGTGATGCTATGTTGATTTTGCCCACAGCAAGAATTTAGTTTGGTCATCGGTCATTGATAATTGTTTATTGTTCATTGTGATTCAGGTATTTTTATGTTTAGCCAAAAAAAAGCTACTTATGTAATAGCTATTACTTTCAGCCTTTTAGGTTTGACAAAGGCTGGAGATGCGTTAGCTGGTGAAGTTTTTAAAGGAAAAGTAGGAGAATCAAATCTACGCTCTAAACAATTAATTGAGGGGATTTATTCTGACAATATTGATGCTGCAATTTTACTTCAACAAGGACTTCGGGAATATAATCGCAAAAATTATCAAAATGCGGCAGTCGCATTACGCAAAGCACTAACATTTGACCCTTCTATAGCAATGGCTCATTATTTATTAGGCAATACTTTAGCAGAACTTGGTGATTTGCCTGGAGCGGTTAATGAGTATCTAGTTACAATTAATTTACAACCATCGCTACCAGAGGTTTATTATAACCACGCTGTAGCTTTGTCTAAGTTAGGACGACTTGACGAAGCAATTAATCAATACCAGTATGCCTTAAGTTTCAATCCCAGTTTGGCAGATGCCTACTATAACATAGGTTTAATACTGGAGTCACAAGGAAAAGTTGATGCTGCGATCGCACAATACCAACAAGCAATAAAGATTAATCCTAGCTATGCGGCGGCTCAATATAATTTAGGGTTGTTATATTTAAAACAAGAGCAAACAGAACCCGCGCTCACAGCTTTTCAACAAGCAGTTAAAAGTGACCCTAACTTTGCCCCAGCACATTATCAGTTAGGATTACTTTTAGCTTTGAAAAATGATTTAAATGCAGCTAAAACTTCATTAAACAAAGCTGTTGGACTTAACCAAGGTTTAACTCAAGCTCAGTATGGCTTAGGAGTAGTTCTTGCTCAACAAGGTGATTATAAAGCTGCTATTGGTAGGTTAGAACAGGCAATTAAGCAAGATCCTAAAAATGCTAATGCTTATCAGCAATTAGGCACAGTGTTAACTCAAAGAGGTGATTATAAGGGTGCTATTGCTACTTTTAAACAAGCAATTCGCCTTAGTCCTGATGATGCTTTGACACACTATAATTTAGCTGTGGCACTGCACCGAGAAAAACAACTGCCAGAAGCGATCGCAGAATATAAAGAAGCGATCGTACTTAATCCTAATTTAGCCGATGCTTTTTATAACTTAGGTTTAGCTTTGCAACAATCTAATCAGCGCCAAGATGCTATCTCCTTTTTGACTGAAGCTAGAGTATTATTTAACAAGCAAGGCAATCAGGAAAAAACTGAACAAGTTGACCTGTTTTTACAGCGTTTGGCTTTACCAACAACACCTGCATTACCTCAGAAATAATAGCGGAGAATCGGTTTGTATTTGTATAGAGGAGAGGAGAAACCTATCCTGTAGGGGCGGGTTGGTAGAGAAAATCAAAGACTTACAGATCTCTTGGCTAAACCAGCCCCTAATAACTAATTGCTAATTGCTAACCGCTAACTGCTATATACTAACTGCTTAAATTTGGTAAGCGATTAATATCTTTGTTTGTTCCAATCACGACTATGGCTGAACCTTTATATAGTCGCTGGTCAGGATTTGGATTAATCTCAAACTTATCGTTGTAACTTACTGCTAACAAATTTAAACCATAATGGCTACGCAGTTTAAGTTCTGAAATAGTTTTGCCATCAAATTCATCAGGAACAATAAGTTCAACAATACTGTTTTCAGGATCTAGATCAAATCGGTCTAAAATAGCTGGTTTAGTAAGCGATCGCGCTAAGACACATCCAGCTTCATTTTCAGGAAAAACTACCAGATCTGCCCCAACTCTTTTTAACAATTTAACGTGAATATCAGATGAAGCTTTTGCTACTACATGAGGTACGCCAGCTTCTTTAATATTGAGTGTAGTAATAATACTTTCTTGTAAATAGTTACCAATAGCAACAATTACTGTATCAAACTCAAAAATTCCTGCTTCTTTCAATGCTGAGGGCTGAGTAGAATCCAATTGTATGGCATGATCGGCAATCTTATCATTCAAGACTTGAGCAACTGTTTTTTCATTAACATCAGTTCCTAATACTTCATATCCTAATTCGCGCAATGTCGAACATACAGCCCTACCAAAACGTCCTAACCCAATAACAGCAAATTGTTGCTTATCTTTGCCTAAACTGCTAAAAAATCTTAATCCTGATAAATTCACGCTCTCACCTCTGAGTTGTACTCTAAAAACTATTAAATTACCCAACAATGAAGTTTTCTTCTGGATAACGAATAACGCTAGGTTTCGGATCTCCTAAAATAGCTGACATCAAAAGTAAAACGCCTACTCTCCCAGCGTACATAGTAAGAATTAAAACTAATTTTGCTACAGGTGATATAGTAGCAGTAATTCCAGTTGATAGACCAACGGTAGCAAAGGCTGAAACTACCTCAAACAAAATTTGGATAAAATTTAACTCTGGCTCAGTCAGTGCAATTATTATTGTTGCTAAAACCACTGTTCCAACTGAACCTATTAATACACCAACAGCTTTTAAAATCAGAGAGAGAGGTACTTGTCGTTTATATAAAAGTACTTGCTCTTGACCTTGTAAAATTGCTTTAGTACAACTGGTTAATACTCTTAAAGTTGTGGTTTTCATCCCTCCGCCTGTACCACCTGGAGATGCGCCGATAAACATTAAAGCAATGGTAATAAATAAACCAGCAGTAGTCATTTTGCCAAAATCAATTGTATTGAATCCTGCTGTTCTAGTTGTCACAGATTGGAACCATGCTGCCATAACTTGATTGGCTAAACTCATTTTTCCAAAGGTTTCGTAATTCCTTGTCTCTATAAAAAAGAAAAAGATTGTCCCAACAGCTAACAGTAAAATTGTTGTGGTAGTAACGACTTTAAAGTTGAGCGAGAAAAGCAATTTTTCTTTTTTTCGGGCTAGGCGATCGCGTATCCATAAATACATTTCCATAATTACTTGGTAACCAATGCCACCAAAAATAATTAATACGGAAACTGTAAAATTTAATAATATTGAATATTGATAACCAATCAAGTTATCTTTGAATAAGCTAAATCCCGCATTATTCCAAGAATTAACGCTATGAAATACCGCTAACCACAAGCCTTGATAAAATCCATACTGTGGAACAAAAACTGGTAAAAGTAGAAAAATTCCTGTTAATTCAAAAATCAGCGTTGTAGCAATAATTGAACGTAAAACTTGATCGCTTCCGTAAATGCTTGAGCGATCTAAAGATTGTTGAATAGCAATTTTATCTCGAAGACTAAATCTTGCACCAATTAGTAACAACAAAAAAGTGGTTGCCGTCATGTAGCCTAGTCCGCCAATTTGGACAAGGGCAACCATCACAAATTGACCCCAGAAAGAAAAATAAGTACCTGCATCTACAACTCCTAAACCTGTAACGCAGACACAAGAAGTTGCAGTGAATAAAGCAACCAGTGGATCGTTCCAGTTACCGCTAGTACCAGAGAAAGGCAGCAGCAGCAGAAAGGTTCCTACTGCAATCAAACTGAGAAATCCTAAGCAAATTGTTCTAGAAACTGTCATCAGGGAGTTTTAGCACTTAGCAATTATTTTAGAGTTTACTCTTATCGCAACCGCCAAGGCACTATTGGCTGTTTGATAGAGTTAAAACCTAGACAGGGCAAGCAGTTGAAAAAGCTGGCGGTGCAGATAGCTGAGGTGAGGAACCGCTATATCTGCTAAATATCCCTCTGAGATTGTATGCGAATTAGCAGCATCGTCTGGTAGGCTGATTTCCGTCTAACAAACGTGCAATTCTATGACTGAGACTCTTTATCAGCAAATTCAGCAATTTTATGACTCTTCATCTGGTTTGTGGGAACAGACTTGGGGAGAACATATGCACCACGGCTACTATGGTGCAGATGGTAGACAGAAAAAAGAGCGCCGTCAAGCACAAATAGACTTGATTGAGGAATTGCTTAACTGGTCAGGAGTACAAAAATTAACTTCAAATACAGAAGATGCTCCACAAATCTTAGATGTCGGTTGTGGTATTGGCGGAAGTTCTCTGTATTTAGCACAAAAGTTTAATGCTAGTGCAACAGGCATCACTCTCAGTCCAGTGCAAGCTGCGAGGGCAAATGAACGCGCTGAAGCTGCTGGGAAAGGGAAGCAGCTTAAATTTCTAGTAGCAGATGCTTTGAATATGCCTTTTCCTGACAACTCCTTTGACTTAGTTTGGTCGTTGGAAAGCGGCGAACATATGCCAAATAAACAGCAATTTTTGCAAGAGTGCTACCGAGTTTTAAAGCCTGGTGGCACTTTTATCATGGCAACTTGGTGTCATCGCCCTACTGATGGGGCAGCCGGAAAACTGAGTGCAGAGGAACAAAAGCACTTGTCAGAAATTTATCGCGTCTACTGTTTACCTTACGTGATTTCGCTACCAGAATATGAAGCGATCGCTCGTAATCTTGGTTTCCAAAACCTCCGCACCGCAGATTGGTCAACCGCAGTAGCACCTTTCTGGGATGATGTGATTGCTTCAGCTTTTAATTTCGATGCCATTATTGGGTTGCTTTCGAGTGGCTGGACAACTATTCAAGCTGCTTTGTCAATGGGATTAATGAGTGGAGGATATCAGCAGGGACTAATTAAATTTGCGTTGCTGTGTGGACAAAAATAGCCATTTCCAAAAAAAGAATGTATAGACGTTGTATGCAACATCTATACAACTAACTTACTTAAAAGTCCATCAACTTCATCAATAGCACTGTTACATAAGTAGATAAATTTTGTATTTCATCTGCGTTTATCTGCGGTTTATTACTCAATATCTCATCTTAATTGCAAGTACTTATGAGCCAATATTCACAAAAATCTTCCTTGCAACCTCTTCCCTCAATTACTCTTAATACAGCCCAACAAACGAAGTCTTGGCTGTACTCTTTTTGGAAGTTTTCACGCCCCCATACAATTATTGGTACTAGCTTAAGTGTTTTGGGATTATACTTGATTTCCCTCGCACTTGCTGCTAATAACTTTGCCACTGTTCAAATTACTCAACTTATAGGCAGTTGGGTTGCTTGTTTATGTGGAAATGTCTACATTGTAGGATTGAATCAATTAGAAGATGTAGAAATTGATCGAATTAATAAGCCACATTTACCAATAGCTGCGGGTGAGTTTTCTCGGCAACAAGCGCAGTTAATTGTTGGAGTGATGGGAATTTCGGCATTGGTGCTGGCGTGGCTACAAGGATTGTTTTTGTTTGGTATGGTTGGCATTAGTTTGGCAATTGGCACTGCTTATTCTTTGCCTCCTATAAGATTAAAGCAGTCTCCGTTTTGGGCGGCTTTATGTATCTTTTCTGTACGAGGAACAATTGTTAATTTAGGCTTGTTTTTACACTTCAACTGGGTGTTAACTGGAAATACTCAAATATTTGGTAATATTCCGCCTGTTGTGTGGGCGCTGACACTATTTATTTTAGTGTTTACCTTTGCGATCGCCATTTTCAAAGATATCCCAGATCTGGAAGGCGATCGCCAGTACAACATTACTACTTTTACAATCAAGCTTGGTGGCGCGGCGGTGTTTAATTTAGCACGTTGGGTGTTAACAGTATGCTACTTAGGGATGATTATTGCTGGTGTGCTATTACTTCCCAATGTCAACTCAACATTCTTAGTAGTTAGTCATTTGCTGCTATTAGTTGTAATGTGGTGGCAGAGTAGGGATGTTAATTTACAAGATAAGCGTGCGATCGCGAATTACTACCAATTCATTTGGAAGCTATTTTTCTTAGAATATTTCATTTTTCCAGCAGCCTGTCTATTAGCTTAAACAATATGCACTCTTCAGCCTTGAGGCACAAACTAAATACGGGGATTAAAAATGAAGGCAAGCAATTGATCTTTAAGTAAAACTTAACTAAATCTTTCGTCAAATATAGTCTCGCAAACAACTATTGAGCTAATTTGGCGATTTTTTGTCTTTTTGATTTTGTATAAGTCCGCCAATATTATGATTATGTTGAGCTTTTTAAGCAATAAATCTTATCAATATTTAATAATCATTCTTTAGGAATAAAGTATTAAGAAAAAATTATATCTTATGCCAGATTGAATTATTAAGTGATTTAATTACAGTTAGCTAAATTAAACCAAAAACCAGCAATTGTAAGGTGGAAGAGTCTTGGCAATCACCTTTTTATTAATTGTTGGCTAAATTTATAAAAAGGAAAAAATGTTTTGAAATGCCAAAATTAAAGCTAATCAATCAAATCATCACAGATAGTAGCTCCAGCATCACAGAAAATCCCATAAATCAAACCTACCCAGAACGCCAAAAAGGTTTAGCTGCAAAAGCATGGTTGCTTTCAGCCTTGATGACGTTGCCACTTTTAACCAGTTGCGGAGGCGGGTCAAATACTCCACCGCCACCTGTTGATGATACGCGCGGTGGCACACAAACAGCGCCTAATTCTAGACAGCCTCAAGCTAAAAAAGGATTAAGTACTACCCAAAAAGTAGCTATTTTGGGGGGTGCAGCAGCTTTGTTCTATCTTTACAATCGGAATAAAAACAAGAAAGGTGAAGGGGCGCAAGGACAATATTACCTTTCTAAAAATGGGCGTGTTTATTATCGGGATGCTCAAAATCGCGCTCACTGGGTAACACCTCCATCTGAAGGTATTAGAGTACCAGAGGAAGAAGCTGCACGTTACCGCGATTTTCAAGGTTATAACAATAGACCTACAGGTCGTGACTTAAGAGGTTTGGGTGGAGATGCAGTCCCAGCACAGTAGGTGTTTTTATTTTGGTCTGTTTTAAGTAATGCAGCCAACTAGGAATAAAAACAACATTGTGGCAGAAATTTTGACGTTTTAAACCTATTTCAACAGCAATTTAATTAGGAGAAAATTAATGGTAGATGAATTTTTCAGAATGGTGCAGAATGCCGTAGGTGGCGACGAAGAGCAAGACCGTAATGTGCGCCCAGCTAGTGAAGATCCATACGGTGACCCTGCTGACCAAGGAGACTACGGGGATGTGCGTTCAGCTAGTGAAGACCCCTATGGCGACCCTGCCGATCAAGAGGGATATTATGGCAATGTGCGTTCAGCTAGTGAAGATCCTTATGGCGACCCTGCCGATCAAGAGTACAGCTAAATAAGTGTGCGATCGCATTAATGCCATTTAGATGTCACTAAGCCTTCACACTTAGGCACTATCTTAAATAAGCCCTTGTTTTTCAACATCACAACTTTTGCCCCCTTAATTGATTAAGGGGGCATTTTATTTGCCTGAATTACAGACACATTTTGGAGAAGCCAAAAAATTATTTGTAGGGCTAAAGTCAATAAAAATTGAAGCCAAAATCTAAACTTAGATAAGTACAGCGACTATTGTAATTGCTCATGTCTGTATTATCGCTGCTCAAAAATGTTAAATCTTAGATTAATTTGTAATTAGCATCAAAACCATGAAGCAAACAGGCAAAGTCTATCTTGTAGGTGCAGGGTTAGGAAATATAGTGCGACTCGTTGGCTAGAAACCAATGCCCGTAAGGGTTTTTTGGAGGATTAGCCGCATGGTATCAGTCTATCGTCTTGACTGAAAATCATGACAACTGAGTGACCTTGAGGGTGTGAACCCCTCCCCTGTAGATGCCA
>DATNQB010000048.1 GCA_036702875.1 Oculatellaceae cyanobacterium
CGTTGAAAGCAGGTTTGATAAAATTCAGGTAACATAATGTCTTTTTCGGTCTTGGTCACTAATCGAGACCGATATTTTTTACCATACAATGCTCTGCGCGAAGCGCAGAGCGAGTTTCGACGGGGTTGTCACCCCGTCAACGGATTAATTTGACCTGATAAGGATCGGCATCTTTACGCCAAACTACTCGATGTCCCTTCAACTCGGCACAGCGATCTTTTAGACATTTCAGCCAGCCTTGGCGATCGCTAATTATCTTCCAATTATCGAATAAACCCCAATCCTCTTCTTGACGACTCAACTTGGCAAATTTCTCGTAGAGGGGATAGTCTGTTTTGACCAATAAATCCTTCTGGTGTAGCACTGGAGAGTTTTCATTGAGATCGTAGTCCCGATAGTGAACGTGCAAATCCCGCAAATCAATCTCCATACTCGTGTACAGCGCAGGATGAGGAGCCGCATCAAAGTCTGGGTAAAACAGATAAGTAATCTTAGGCTTGCTCAAGTGAAACTTGACAACTGTTGCTTCTTCTGGACGACCGATGGTACGGGAAGCACAACCTTCATAAAGACGCAATAGCGGGTCAAGAGCTTCAAGCGCCGAAACATGAACCCAGAGGGAATTGGGAAGCTTCTTACCAATGGGACTGTTCTGACAACGTTCCCGAATTATCTCTAAATTACCCACGCTCATCAGCATAATATCAGCCGCAGTGCAAGCTTGGTCGTAGCCCCCGAAAAGGCTCTTAATATCGTTGCGAACCTCTGGAGCTAATTCTCGTTGTTTAGGACGACGACTGAAGTGGGAAAGAGCAAGATAAAGCAGCAGATCTTGACGACGACGCTCGGCGATCTCATCCCACTCTTGAGGATTTGTTGCTTGTAGAACCACCTGGAAGGCGCGGCGCAAGTTGCCAAATTCAGCACTCAAGGCTTCCGTTTCTGGCAATTCGTCCTTAACTGGAAGTCGCCCTCGCTCGGTCACAAACGCCATCAAAGGAGCTAGGAGTTCTTTATAGTCCTCAAATCGCTTGCTTAGGAGTTGAATCCTGGGTACTGAGACACGCGATCGGAACCGCGACGCTCTAAAACTTTGCGCCTGTGCTTCATCTCGAAAAACGAAGTAAATACCCAGATCCACTGGAACTGCATCCACACCAAGGACTTGGTCTATGTAGAGTTTCAGTTCCTCCTGATCGAAATACTTCTGAAAAGTATTTCGGCTAGTAATAATCCCATCCCCGTAAGCAATCTGGCTATTTCCTTGAGTAATCAAAACTTGCGCTGCTACAATCAGCACTTTGCCAGTTAGTTCCCAAGCTCTAATTAATGCCTCTCGTCGTTCTGCTTGGGATTCAATCACGTTGAGTACATACCCCAAGTTAACGATCTCTGCTGAACTCAAGGGCGTATCAGGACGATAATAAGGGTCCCAACCGGAACTGGTGTAACCCAATTTGGCAACTCGCTCGATATCTCCCCCTAGACCGCAGCCATAGTCAAAAAAAGTTGTTTCTGGCGTAAAAAGACTTGTTTCTAAGGCTAGGCGTATGGGCTTGGAGAAATCGTTGCGACTGATCGCCGCTTTATGTCGGTCAATCTTGATTGAGGAGATCTGAGAATTGACAAGCGATCGATGAACTAGGCTGTGTCCTTGAAATGTAACATTTAACTGTGCAAGTCTCTGCTCCCATGCCAATCTAGTACCGATCGCACGAGGATTATCTAACAATCCCAAAGCTTCTTCTTGGCGGGTCAGTGCCGCAAACTGCTGATAATACGGATAATCTGGAGTAACGAATGTCTCCTTACGGTGCAAAATAAAGGGGTTATCTGTGTTGCTGTAGTCGCGGTGGTTTACTTCGCCGTTGTTTAAATTAACCTGAATACTCGTTTGTAGAGCCGGATGGGGATCGGCATCAAACTCTGGATAGAACAAGTAAGAAATACTGGGTTTGCCAATACTAAACTTTACAAGTGTTGCTGCCTCAACATCAGGAGCAATCTGACGAGCTTCACTCTCGTAGTTTTGCAGGAGAGAATCTAAAGCTTGTAATGCAGAAATATGAACATAAAGTGCATCAGGCAAGTGCTTGCCCACCTTACTGCGCTGGCAAGTAGCATAAATCTTGCTGAATTGGTCAATACTACAAAACATCGATTCAGCAGCTTTTAATTACACTTAACTATGCTACTGCCTCTTTGAAACATGAATTTTTTTAGTTGATTTTGGCTAATAACGTCGCTTACATAGCATAGTTAAGGTGAGCAGAAATAGCTATTGAATTTACCTTACCCTACAACTAGAGTAAATAAATGTCTTTTCGCCCTTCCTCTAGGGGTTTTCAAGTGACCTGTGAATAACAGACAATAAGTACATTAGTTCTAGTCAAAAGCATGGTAGAGCAAAAAACTAAAGATGTAGACACAAACGATACTCCTACAGGCAGTGTCTTCGCTCGCCATGAAACCTTTCATCCTCGGTTTGGCTGGCTCAAGAAAGGATTTGATCGCGCTTCTCAAAATCCAGAAGTCTTTCTCCGAGATGATGCTACTGTGCAGTTGGGCATTGGCAAGAACATGGTGCGATCGCTCCGTTATTGGGAATCCGCTTTTAAGTTGCTCAAGGATGACAAACCGACAGATTTTGGCGAACAACTGCTAGGTAAAAATGGTTGGGATTCTTATCTGGAAGATCCAGCGTCTCTGTGGCTATTGCATTGGAAGTTGTTAGAGCCGCCTTGTTTTGCTACAGCTTGGGATTTCACATTTAACCATTTTCGTCCTGTTGAATTTACTTTCGAGGAGTTGTTTTACCAGCTTTGCGACCATCGCGATCGCAAAATCCCTCGAATTGCTGATTCCTCTCTGAAGAAGGATGCAAGCTGCATTCTGAGAATGTACGTTGAGCAACCCTCTAAATCCCTAGTTAGTGAAGAGTCTCTAGATTGCCCCTTCACCCAGTTAGGATTGATTCATACGGCTGGCGATGCTCGGCACTACATATTTCGGATTGGTTACAAACCAACGCTTCCGGCTGAAGTAATTGTTTATTCCTGCCTACACTATGCCTATCGCTTCAGTTCGGCAGTTCGTCGGATTCCTCTTGCTAAACTACTCTACGACAACGGCAGTCCAGGGTTGGCGTTCAAGTTAACCGAGAGCGTAATCTGTGAAGCAATTGAGCGAGTAGCCCGAAAATTCAAACAGCTTGGCATTTCTGATGCAGCAGGAAAACTGGAATTTTTCTTTGAAGACGAGCCGCTAGGACTAGCAGAAGCTATTTTAAACAAGTATTACCAGACGGTGTAAAGGAGAAAACGTGACAGGCAAACTGCTATCTGCCTATTTCAAGCTGCATCGTCGCTATTATCGCTCGGTTAACCTAGAGCGAGATTTTGATAAACCCGATGCAGTTCAAGGCTACGTTCCTACGGAGCGATCTACAGATGCTCTCCGGCGCATTTTGTCAGCCTTTAATAATCCCCATGCTCACCGTGCCTGTACAATGACAGCAGGGTGGTTTCATACAACCGTATAAAAATTAAAATACTGCTCATGGTATTTAAGCCAATACGGTTGAAAAAATATGAATCTGATTGAACAATTGCAACAAGTTCTTAGAACTATTCCCCAAGCACAACGAGCTTTATCAAATCAACTCGATAAACTTTTTTATTTGCTTGTATGAAACCACCCTGCCGTGCCTGGACAATGACAGGGGTTTACGGTACAGGGAAATCGGCATTTGCTCAGTATTTGGCGTGTTTGTCTTCCCCTGAGAACAGCCCAGTCCGGCAGGCAGCGTTGGAGATAGCTAAACGCTCTTTTGGAGCGGATAGTTCTGAACTAGCTGCGATAGAAGGAAATTTACCCCAATCGGGGTTATTTAGAGCAGTTGCTACAAGTCAACGAGAGCCGTTGAGTTGGACACTTGCCCGTGCTTTAGCTAATGGTGCAGAACGATTTTGGCATAGCAAGCGCAAACCGGAACCGATGCGTCAATTAACGGACTGGGTAATTGAAATTGAAAATGGTAGAGCCAATATCACTAACCAAGAAGTTTTGACAGTCTTGCGAGAAGTTGTCAAAACAGTAAAAGTTAATGTTCTATTAATTATTGATGAATTGGGGAAGAACCTGGAGTATGCCGCACAGCACCAGGGAATTGACGATCTCTACCTGTTGCAGCAGGTTGCTGAACTTCGGTTAAAGGAAGACAACCAAGTTTACTTCCTAGGACTTCTGCACCAATCCTTTGCTGGATATAGTGAGCGATTAGCTGCAATTGAACAAAGTGAATGGTCTAAAATTCAGGGACGGTTTGAGGATATCCCCTTCGCTGAGTCACCTAGCCAGATGACACGCCTGATCGGTCAAGCAATCGATCGCACCCAGGCAGATCCGGCATTGTATGTGATTCGAGATCGCGCTCACCACTGGTTCAACGTTCTCCAATCCGTTCTTACCGAAAATGAGATTTCAGAGAAGGTTCTGGCAGATGCCTATCCTTTACATCCAATTGCAGCATTAGTGCTGCCGATGCTGTGTACTCGCTATGCCCAGAACGATCGCTCTTTGTTTACATTCCTCACAAGTGATGAGACTTATGCCTTCCCACAATTCCTAAAATCGGAAACGATTCAGGGGGATGAGATCCCGACGCTGAAACTGCACCAGATTTATGACTACTTTGTAGAGTCGGTAACGGGTTTAGCGTCTCGAATCAATCTACAAAGGTGGGTTGAAATTCAAGGCTTGATTCAGGATGCTAGAGATCGCGATCCTGATGTACTCAAGACTCTTAAAACGATTGGGATTTTGAACTTGGTTACATCTACAGGTGCTTTACGAGCCACCCCTCAGCTTGTAACACTAGCACTTTGTAATCGAGCAGACGATAAAACCGAGCAGAAGCACTGGCAAGACATCATTAAAAAACTTCAACAGAATGGGCTGATTACATATCGAAGTCAGCTTGATGAATTACGAATTTGGGAAGGTTCAGACTTTAATGTTGAAGCAGCTATCTACTCGTTACTTGAAAAGGATAGAACTACTCTTGCTGAATTACTTTCGGCAATTCGCCCCCTCAAGCCTTTGGTGGCTGAACGTCACTACACGACAACAGGTACATTGCGTTATTTTGAGCAGCGATATGTAAATAGCTTGACTAATTTAGAAGAGTTGCGGTGTTCAATTGCTAGTTATGACGGGCTGATTGTCTACTGGATGGATACTCAGTTACCTAAACAGATACCTGCACAGACAGTAGATGGTAAACCTTTGATTGTGGTTAATACCTCCAAATTAGATGTGCTAGGAGGTCGAGCGCAAGAATTTCTTGCCCTAAACACAATCCAAAATAAAGCGCCAGAGCTACAGAATGATGGTGTAGCACGTCGGGAAGTACGGCAACGCTTAATCGAGGCAGAAAGGCTGTTAGATGAGACACTGAGCCAAGCATTCAACTGGTTAGAGGGGCAAAATCTCTGCTGGATTGAAGGTCAACAAGAACATATCGGATACGCTAGGGTATTTCAAGCGAAACTGTCTGATGTATGCGATCGCACTTATCAGCAAAGCTTAATTCTCGACAATGAATTAATTAATCGACGGGAACTGACCTCACAAGGCTCTAAAGCTCGACGAGAGCTAATTCAGGCGATGTTGGAGCATGGCGACCAGAAACGTCTGGGCATAGAAGGTTACGGGCCTGAAGTTGCTATTTATTACTCGGTTCTAGAAGCAACTGGGATTCATCGGCAAGAGGATGGCGAATGGGGATTCTATCCACCTGAGCAAGATTCAGGAGTAACAACGGTTTGGCAAGTGATTGAAGCATTTTGTCTAGAGGCAAAAGATAAGCAGCGATCGCTCGATTTACTTTACCAGCAATTAGAACAGCCTCCTTATGGAGTCAAGCAAGGGGTAATTCCCATTTTGTTAGCTGCTCTGCTGCTCTATCACATTGATGATATCGGGGTTTACAGGGAAGGTACATTCATCCCTGTTTTAGGAGTAGAACATTTCGAGCTATTACTGAAAGACCCATCTCGGTTTGCGGTCAAGTATTTTGAAGTAGTCGGGTTGCGATCGCAAGTCTTCAAGGAACTCGAAAGCATCCTCCGTCAACCCAATGCTAGAAAGCCAGGAGGAATTCGCAATGCTACTTTGCTGACGGTGGTCACCCCTTTATATCAATTTGTCAATAAACTTCCGGCATACACCCGAAAAACAAAGCGTCTTAGTGATGAAGCTTTGGCAGTTTTACCAAACAATAAATATTAAAAATTTAATTTATATTCCATACCTGGAATTGAAAACCTAGAAGTAATTTGTTTAAGTTTTTTTCTTGAATCAGCATTTAGTTTAATAAAAGGCTGATTTTTGCTATTTTTTAAAATACTGCCATAAATACCAAAACGCGAGTAAAGTAAATCAACTAAAAATCTAACCTCATCATCAGCAAAAGCCATTGTATAAAAATTAACGCCGCTACTAGAGCATCCATCATCACAAAACCAAACTATTAAACTAATTTCGCTAAAATATTTTTCAATAAACCCTTTAGGTATAATTTTATTTCCTTTATACCACTGCTCATGTAATTGAGTTAACAATGGATGAACTTTAGTTTTTAGCCACCAGCCTTTATATCTTTTTCCGGTTTTAGTGTGTGGTGAAGATAAACGCTCATTAAAAGAACAGGAAAAATATTGACTTAAAAATTTATATTTCCATTCCAAATATTGTTGATTGCTTCCCCCTTCTGCATAACGAGCATTAAGTTTATTTAAAAATTTTTCAATGCTTCCATCTCCTAATAAACAACCTGTTAAAAATTCATATAACTCTCGATCTGGCTCTTTTCCTTGATAGGTTAAGTAAGAGGAGCGTTTCATGGCTTCCTGACATCGCTTTTGCTGTATTCGAGAATTAAGTCTAGGTAAATTTGGATAAATTAGTTCATATTCTTTAACTGTTAAATGATGTGTTTTTAAATGATTATAGCCAATCATTTCCAATTGTTGATTACATACACCACAAGTTACCATATCAAACCCTTGTTGCTTTAAATGCTCGATATGATTAATTTGACGAAGCCGATCCGCTTTTTTAATAGTTTGTTTGTAATAAATAGCCTGACATTCTGATCGTCCGCACGTTTTAGTACAAGCTGGATGAGCATAAAGAGGCTCAACCATTTGTCTACAAACAATACAATTAAAAGGTTGACTCCTCACTCTATAATCCCCAGTAATTACAATCTAATCTGCCAAACTTAGAATCAAGTTCATGAACTTCACACGCCCAGCGAGTCAAACGAAATAAAATCGTATTTCTAACGTCTGAATCATAAATCTCACCATACTGGCTCCCAACTTCTCTTATTTTCTGATGAAGTAGCTGACGGACTTTTGGTAAGGGGTTGTTAGAGAGTGCTTGTTTAATCTCCTGCATCATCTGAGCAACTGCTAGGTTGCCCTCAGCTTCGTACATAGCCCAGTCGTCGTACTCTTTCATAAAATTTTCCTTGTTTGAGACTCTGTTAGCATATATGATAACAAGATTGCTAATTCAGTTATCTTATAAGTTAACAAATGATTATACTTGCTCTGTCATAATGGAAGGCATGGGAAAAGCAGGGCAAGCACTAAGACAGGTTTTAGAGTCTTACACCATCAGCCAAAGCCTATTGGCGGCAGAGTTAGGTGTTGATCGTCCGATCGTCTTCCGTTGGTTTCACGAACACACAGATCCTACTGCCCAAACCGTTGCTGAGATAGTGCAAGCCCTGCACAAGCTCAATCCGTCTGCTGCCACAGACTTTGTACAAGCCTACTTAGGCGATTCAACACAAACTCTGCATAAAGCTTCAACTCAAGAGTTACCGCAATCAGATCGGGTTAATGTTTCGGTCTTATCTCAAATTTTTAACAACACCACTAACTCTTATAAATATCTTTTTTTCCTGTCCCTGTTAGACATCATTAAAAGAAGACAATTTGATACTTTATCACCTATTACTTTTAAAGAAATAATTGTAGAGATGCTGGCTAATGCTTGGTATCCTCACAATTACTTTAAACTCTCTTTTGGAACTCAAGATCAGATTGCCAATAAATTAGACTCTATTAATTTAGTAATTAATGAACCAATTTTAAAGTTTAAAGATACAGATAAAAAATTCCTAAGAAAATCTATTCAATCTCAAAATCTTGATGACATTACTAATTTCATAAGCAGATATGTACCATTTCGTCTAATTCGTCCTTTTTTTGCTCAAAAGACTAAGGGATTACTAGATGCTAAAGTAAATCAAGTCATAATTGAGCTTGCCAACAATGAATTTGAAGGAATAAAACCTATCTATTGCTTTGATTCAGAAGCTCTAAAAGATTGTACAGCTATTATTTTACATCAAGACTGGGTAGAATATATTGCTGAAAATTATTCAATCATTAGGGGATGGGTATCTTGGGAATGGCTTCAATATATGCAACAAAGAAATCCCAATATTCCTAACGTAGTAAATAAAATATTTATGCCGCAGCAAAGGGATTCTTTAACAGAGCAAACAAAATACTGGCGAATTGTTTTAGAAAATCAAAACATTGAATGTATTTACTCTAAAAAGACCCTAGAAAAAGAAAGAATATCTTTAGATCATTATATACCTTGGTCATTTGTTGCCCATGATCAGTTGTGGAATTTAATCCCAACCTTTCCAGAAGTAAATTCAGCTAAATCAAATAATCTTCCATCAAATTATTATTTTGAAAATTTTATAAGATTACAACATTTTGGTTTAACTGTTTCTCATCAAAATTTATCTGAGTCTAAATGGTATAAATATATTGATAGTTATATCAACGAACTAAAATTAAACAATGCTCAAGATTTGCTGGATTTAGAAAAATTAAGAAGTGCTTACGAAGCAACTATTAAACCTTTAGTCTCTTTAGCAGGGATACAAGGTTTTATGTCAGGTTGGTTTTATAGGTCAGCCTAACTTTCAGAGCATTCTCATATCGAATTGGAAACTTCACACAAATTGCACCTAATCCCCACGATATCGTTCCAGCACATCTCGCAGTACAGGCAATGCGCGATAACGGCTACAAAAATGCTGCCTATGCGCTCGCGGAACTGATGGATAACTCGATCCAAGCTGGTGCCGCTCAGGTAGAATTGCTCTGTGCTGAGAAGAAAGAGTTAGTCAATTCTAGACAGCGATCGCGCATCTATCAAGTCGCTGTTCTCGACAATGGTTGCGGGATGGATGCCAGCGTGTTGCGGATGGCATTGCAGTTTGGAAACGGTACTCATCTTAACGAGACAGATGAACGTCGGGGAATTGGACGCTTTGGGATGGGATTGCCTTCTTTATCAATTTCGCAATGCCAGCGTGTCGAAGTTTGGTCTTGGCAAGAAGGAGTAGAAAATGCCCTCTACAGTTACCTTGACCTAAATGAAATTCGTCAAAAGCGAATGAGTGAAGTACCTGAACCGCAGTCAAAACCAGTTCCTAGCCTCTGGCAGAGGGTAGGTAAATCTTTTGGAAAGAGCGGCACCCTAGTTGTCTGGTCAGATATTGATCGCTGTATCTGGAAAACGAGTATTTCCATCATCGACAATTCCGAACTGCTCATCGGCAGAATGTATCGGAAATTCTTAAATAGTGGTGAAGTCGAGATTCGGATGCTTGCCTTTGATGTGGATGCTCTTATTCCCATTGGTAACGAAAAAAAAGCCCTTCCCAACGACCCCGGTTATTTGATGGCAAAAACCTCTTGTCCTAAACCCTTTGACAAGACCCCTATGTTCCAACCTTGGGAAAGTGAAGATAAGTACGAAGCCACCTTTACAATTGACTTTCGGGGTAATTCCCACGAAGTCAAAATTCGCTACTCCTACGCTAAAGAAGAAGCTAGATTAACTGATAAACCTGGTGTTAATCCAGGCGATCAACCGCACGGCAAGCACGCTGCGAAAAACATCGGTATTTCCCTTGTACGATCAGGTCGGGAATTAGAACTAGATCAAGAATTAGTCATTAAATACGATCCAACTGAACGCTGGTGGGGAGTTGAGATTGAATTTCCACCTGGACTAGACGATTTATTTGGTGTGACTAACAACAAACAAACAGCACGAAATTTCACTGAAATCGCCAAGTTAGATATCGAATCTCTTCTCCAAAATGGTAAAACTATCCATCAACTCAAAGACGAACTAAAAGAAGATGAAGATCCGAAAGGGCCTCTACTCGAACTTGTGGATAAGGTAGACAAACAAATTAAAATTATCCGTCGCTTAGTGAAAGCACAGACGAAAGGTACTCGTAATACTGAAAAGCGTCATCAAGAACACATTCCTGAAAAAGTAGCAACTGTTGTCACAGAAGAACGCAAACAAGAAGGACATAAAGGACAAAGCGATAAAGACGAATCGCTGCCCAAAGAAAAGCGTCAGCAAGTCATTGAAAAAACTTTAGTCGATCAGGGAGTAGCTGAAACTACAGCCAAGGTACTTGCCGCCACTACTGTCGATGATGGACTAAAGTACACCTTTGCCGAAGCTGACTTAGAAACTGCTGCCTTCTTTTCCGTCAAACCAAGAGGCGGTGCTATTATTATTACACTTAATACTAACCATCCTGCCTACAAAAACCTGGTAGAAGTTTTAGAAGAAGAAGTAGAAGGAGTTGATGTAGAAACCTTGCGCGATCGCCTGATTAACTCTCTCGAAGGTTTAAAATTGCTACTAATGGCATGGGCGCGGTACGAAGACGAACAACCTGACGGCAAGAGAAAGCAAGTTGCTCAGGATGTCCGTGTGGATTGGGGACGTATTGCTCGACAATTTCTAGAGCGTGAAGAATAATTGAAACAAATTGTGATTTCGCTAGGAAGTCAATTAGAAAAGCTTTGTGCAGAAGCGTGCAATGAGGTTTTACTTGTCGCACCTTTTGTTAAAGCTTTTGTATTAAAGGAACTTTTAGCCAAGATATCTACTGACATAACTGTAAGATGTGTCACACGATGGCAACCTGAAGAAATTTTAAGAGGTGTAAGCGATCTGGAAGTATGGTCTTTAATTAAGAAACATCCTCGTTCATCACTGTGGCTGCGCCCAGACTTGCATGGAAAGTATTATCGTGCTGATGACAAATGTCTTGTTGGTTCGGCTAACTTAACAGCTAAGGCATTAGGTTGGTCAAACTCACCTAACCTTGAACTCCTAGTACCATTAACTGCTAGCGAACCGACTCTTAAGGCATTTGAGATAGAGTTGTTCAAAGGTTGCATTCAAGTCGATGAGAGTTTGTTCGAGCAAATGTCAGCGACAGTACAACTGGTAGCAGAAAAATATCCTGAGTTATTGCCTTTCGTTTCTGAGACTTTAAATGCTTCAGAATCAGAAACAGCCCCTTCCGTAGAGCAAGTTACAGTTGAGGCTTGGCTTCCAACCCTGCGGAATCCAGAGGATTTGTATCTAGCTTATTCTGGGAAACAGGAAAAACTAACCACAACAGCATGGGAGGTAGCCACTTCTGACTTGCGATCGCTACCTGTTATATCCAACCTTCCGCGAACAGCCTTTGAAGCCTGTATTGGCACTCTCCTACTCCAAAAACCAATCCTCCCCCATCGTTATGCTCTATCAGTGCCAAATTATTCGGAAATTTTCTATAGAGTCAAGACTGAGAGATGATTGAGTAGGGTAAGCTGATCACAATATGGCTACTGAAGCAGCAAAAAAGCATCCAATCTATCTCGACTATCACGCCACTACCCCCACAGATCCGAGAGTGGCAAACCAGATGATGTACTACATGACAACAGCATTTGGCAATGCCAGCAGTGTAGATCATACTTATGGTGATGAAGCAGAAAAAGCTGTATCAAAGGCAGCTATTCACATCGCTAAGTTAGTGGAAGCATCTCCCAGAGAAATCATTTTCACCTCTGGAGCAACCGAAGGCATTAACCTGGCAATTCAAGGTAGTCTTTCTCCTAAATCTGACAAACTTCACCGTATCGCGCTGCTTCCGCTAGAACATAAAGCTGTTCTCGACACCTGCCATATTCTAGAGAAACGGGGCTTAGTAGAATTGGTTTACCTGCAAGTTGATTCTAGAGGAAGATTTGACCTCAACCACCTAGAACAAGTTTGCGCTGAGGGACTTTCTTTATTGTGTGTTATGGCAGCCAATAACGAAATTGGCAATATTTACCCAATTGAGGCAATAGCCCAGATTGCTCAACGCTACAGTATTCCTTTCCTCTGTGATGGCTCCCAAGCAGTAGGAAAAATCCCCATAAAATTTGAAGAGTGGGGAATCACTTACCTAGCCATTTCTGCCCACAAACTATATGGCCCAAAAGGTTCTGGCGCATTAGTAGTCAGGAAGGGATATAACCTAGAACCAATTATTTTTGGTGGCGGTCATCAGAAAGGAATGAGGTCTGGAACGCTTAACGTTCCTGGCATAGTTGGCTTAGGAGAAGCTTGCCGCCTGCGTCAATTGGAGATGGAAGAGGATGAAAAAGCGATCGCATCTAGACGAGATAAACTTCAAAACTTACTGCTAGATAAAATTCCAGGGTTAGTCATCAATGGAGATACAACATCCCGACTTGCAGGCAATCTCCATATTTCAATCCCCGATATTCCTAATAGCGCGGTCATTGCTAGAGTACGCTCTCAACTTGCTATTTCTACGGGTTCTGCTTGCTCATCGGGTGTAGAGGCACCTTCACACGTCCTGCAAGCCCTGCATCTGCCCTCCCAGATAATTGAAGGAGCATTACGAATTGGTATTGGCAAATTTACGACCGATGAAGAAATAGAGCGAGCGGCGGAAATTATTCCTACGGCTGCTAGCAAGACTCGTCAAGCGATGTCTATCCGTTTATAGCCAATTATGTCAAAATCGAAAAGTAGCCTTTAATAAGTCTAATTGATAAGTTATTCCTACTCTTCAATACGCTTTTGCATATTTGCCATTTCAGAGAAAGTCATAAAGCAGCGATCGCACCCCATCTTAAATTAGTGGGCGATCGCTTGAGCAATGCCTAACGGCATCAAGCCTCGAATCACAAGCGAAGTAAACCAAGTGCATCGAAGCCATTCCCGTTGAGCAACGCCTAACGGCATCAAGCCACGAATCACTACTTAGTGTACATAACCATTTCTCGAAGCCATTCCCGTTGAGCAACGCCTAACGGCATCAAGCCACGAATCACGAGCTTTAGTGAAAAGCTTTAACTGAGGAAGGCTCATTTACAATCTTACAAGTACCTTTGAGATAGAAAAACAAAAAACACAAAACTTACCAATTTCTCACTTATTTTCGACCCCTCAAACCCAACTCAGATAAACTTATCCCAGAAATGGCAAGTACCTTTTTTCTTAACTAAATTGGCATATTCCTTACCCTGTAATCCTTTCCACCATTTTCCGATCCTAAATTCCCTTTCCCATAATAGATACTTGTCAAATTGAAGATTGAATCATCGTCCACGCCAAATCAGGAGGCAATGAGCAAGACATTTTCTCAAGCCGATACCTCAAAGATCGGGTATTTCTTGACCCCACATGGTCAACCCAGTAGGGTAAAGTTAACTTTCCTCGATTATCCCTAATTACCCAGTGTCTCACCCCCTCTATATCATCTTGGGAGACAAGTTTGATCGTTTTAATCAACTGGTCACTTTCTCCCAAAAATAAACAACCAAACTTCAGGGGGCGACAAGCGCCCCCAAAGCCTGATGTGCTTTGCACATCAGGGTTCAGCCCTTATCAAAAAACTGTCAGCTTATTGACAACAAGCTCTCTATAGAGAAAAAAGTATCAAACTGTGATAAAAAAGAACGGTC